>NZ_LZKH01000123.1:0-1003 GCF_001672745.1 Mycobacterium sp. E1386 | reverse complement strand
CTGGTCATCGACATGTCGCAGTCCATGCGGGCCACCGACGTCGCACCGAATCGGCTCAAGGCGGCCGAGGAGGCGGCCAGCCAGTTCGCCAGCCAGCTGACGCCCGCCATCAACCTCGGGCTGGTGGGCTTCGCGGGCACGCCCTACCTGCTGGTGCCGCCCACCCCGCAGCACCAGGCGACCATCGACGCCTTGAAGAAGCTCGACTTCGCCGACAGCACGGCCACCGGCGAGGCCATCTTCACCGCCCTGCACGCGGTGAGCGCCACCGCGATCACCGGGGGCGACACCCCGCCGCCGGCCCGCATCGTGCTGCTCTCCGACGGCAAGGAGAACAAGCCGTCCAACCCCAGCGATCCGCATGACGGGGTGTACACCGCGGCGCGGCTGGCGCGCGACGAGGGGGTGCCCATCTCGACGATCTCGTTCGGCACCAAGACCGGCGAGATCGAGATGGACGGGCAGCGGGTCGCCGTCCCCGTCGACGATCAGACGCTGCAGAAGATCTGCGAGATCACCGACGGCCAGTCGTTCCACGCCGACAGCCTCGAGTCGCTGAAGAACGTCTATGCGACCCTGCAGCGCCAGATCGGCTACGAGACCGTCAAGGGCGACGCCAGCCTGGCGTGGATGCTGCTGGGGGCCGTCGCGATGGCCGGCGCCATCCTGGCCGGCTTGTTCCTCAACCGCCGGCTGCCCTCCTGAGCGATCAGACCGGGAGCCGCCGGTTGATCAGCAGCGCCAGCGCCGTCGCGATCAGGGCGGTGATGACGCCCAGGCGCAACCACCCGGCGCTGCCCGGCCCCGGCACCGTGCGGTAGCCGATGTCCTTCTCGATCGCGTTGTAGCTCTTGGAAAGCTCGGCGACGTTGCTGGCGGTGTAAGACTGCCCGCCGGACAGCTTGGCGATCATCTTCATCTGATCCGTCGCGACGGGGACGGCGACCCGCTGCCCGTCCATCTCGATCTCGCCGGTCTTGGTGCCGAACGAGATCGTCGAGAT
>NZ_LZKH01000122.1:0-18691 GCF_001672745.1 Mycobacterium sp. E1386 | reverse complement strand
CGGCCAATTCGACGGCCAAGCTGGGCCAGACCAGCCTGCTCGGCTCGATGCACATCGAGCTCGCGCCACCCAAAGACGAACCGCCCGTCGGCCAGCTGAAGAACGGGTCGGTCATCCCGTTAGCGCACGCGAGCATGTATCCGACCACCGAGCAGACGCTTGCCTCCGTCTCGATCCTGCTGAACGGCGGCGGCATCGGGCAGCTGCAGGAGATCACGCAGTCGATCGCCAAGGCATTCGCCGGGCGCGAAAACGACATGCGCAGCCTGCTGAAGCAACTGGACGAGTTCATCGCCCGGACCAACGACCAGACCGACGACATCATTGCCGCGGCCGAGAATCTCAACTCGCTGGTCGGCCAGTTCGCCGATAAGGACGCAACAGTCGACAAGGCGTTGATCACCGTGCCCAAAGCGCTGAGGGTGTTGGCCGACGAGCGCACCAAGATCGCCGACGCGATCGATCAACTCGGCAAGTTCAGCGCCATCGCGGCCGATACCGTGCGCCAGAGCAAGGAATCTCTGGTCAACAACCTGCGCAGTATCGCGCCGGTGCTGCGATCGCTCGCCGACGCGGGACCGTCCTTGACCAAGGGACTGGATGGCTTGGTGGCCTACCCGTGGCCGGCGTCGACCGCGCGGAATTGGTTCCGTGGTGACTACGCCAACCTCACCCTGATTGTCGACCTGACGCTGAGCCGCCTGGACACCGGGTTCTTCACCGGCTCACGGTGGGAAGGCAACCTCACCCAGCTCGAACTGCAGTGGGGACGCACGATCGGGATGCAGCCCAGTCCGGCCACCGCGGGCAACCCGCTGACCTATCCATATCATTTCGGGGGCTACTGAATGCTGCGTCTGAACCGAAGAACGTGGATACAACTGTCGATCCTCCTGCTGGTGACGGTCGTGTCCTGTGGGGCAATGGCATTCAACTACATGAAGCTGCCGGAAACGCTCTTCGGGATCGGCGAATACGTCGTCACCGTCGACCTGCCCCAGTCGGGCGGGCTCTACCAGACCTCGGTTGTCACCTATCGCGGAACCGATGTCGGTCAGGTCAAGTCGGTCGATGTGACCGCCACCGGGGTGCGCGCGGTGCTCGCCATCAGATCCGGCGTCAATGTGCCCGCCGACGTCCAGGCGTCGGTGCACAGCCGATCGGCGATCGGCGAGCAATACATCGAGCTCACCCCGCAGCCCGGTAAGGACGGCGACCACGGCCGCGCGCTGCGAGCCGGGGATGTCATTCCCGCCGGCCGAGTCGATGTGCCCGTCGACATCGGGCACCTGCTCGACGTGACCAACCGTGCGCTGCAGGCGATTCCGCGCGACAACCTTCGGACGGTGGTCGACGAGACGGACCGCGCGGTCGGTGGTCTCGGTCCTGAGTTGTCTCGAATCGTCGACGGCTCGACTGCCCTGGCCATTGCCGGGGGGCAGACCGTGGGCCCGCTTGCCGCGTTGATCGACCAGACGCCTCCGGTACTCAACTCCCAGATCCAGACCTCGGATTCCATTGCCACGTGGGCGAATCGCACCGCCGCCATCACGGCCCAGTTCAAGGCGCAGGACGCCGCGCTGCGAGACCTGTTGACGCAGGGCACTAACGGGGTGGAGGAAAGTCGCGCGCTGCTCGACCGGGTCACGCCCGCGCTGCCCGTGCTGTTCGCGAACCTGGTCAGCCTGGGCGACATCGCCGTCGTGTATCGCCATGACATCGAGCAGCTTCTGGTGCTGTTCCCCCAGGGCATCGCGGCGATGGCCGCAATCGTCGTGCCCAGTTCGAACACCAAGCAGGAGTATCGGGGCGCCCAGCTGGACTTCAACCTCAACATCAACCTGCCGCCGCCGTGCACGACGGGGTATCTGCCGCCAAATCAGCGCCGGTCGCCGGCCAACGTGGACGCACCGGACCGCCCCGCCGCGGATCTGTTCTGCCGCATTCCGCAAGACTCGGAGTTCAATGTCCGTGGGGTGCGGAATATTCCGTGCGAGAGCAAGCCGGAGAAGCGCGCGCCCACGGTTGAGTTGTGCGAAAGCGACGAAGAATACGTGCCGCTCAACGACGGCTACAACTGGAAGGGCGACCCGAACGCCACCTATAGCGGGCAGGGCGTTCCGATGTATCCGCCGGGACAGGATCCGCGGCTTCCACCGCCGCGGGGGACCGCGCCACCGGCGCCCGCGCCACCGCCGTTCGCAGTCGCGACGTATGACCCGGCCAACGGCGACTACATCGGCCCCGATGGGCGCCGCTACACCGAGTTCGACCTCGCGCACCCCCGCGCCAAGAACTGGCAGTCACTTCTGGTGCCGCCGGCGTAACCAAAGGAGCAGGATGACCGAAGAAACGAAAGGGCCGGAAACCGCTGATGCCGCCGACGAACCCGGCGAGCCAACAGCGGTCGGCGCCCGCGATGTCGACGATGCCGAAACCACGGCGGAGAACGACGAAACCGCCAAGGACACGGCGGGTTTGAAGAGCCGGCTCGCCCGGTTGCGGCACCGGCCCGGTCCGCGACTTTCGCGAACCGGGCGGGCGTTGGCGGCGGGCGGCGTCGTCGTGGCGGCGTTGGCCGGGTTGACCGGTTGGCTGGGCTACCAGGCCTACCAGAAGCATGAGGCCCAAGCCCAGCGGGATCTGTTCGTGCACGTCGCTCGTCAGGGCGCGGTCAACCTCACCACCATCAACTACACGGAGGTCGATGCAGACGTGCAACGCATCCTCGATCTAGCCACCGGGGCGTTCCGCGATGACTTCGAGCAGCGGTCCAAGCCGTTCATCGAAGTCGTCAAGGCGGCGCAGTCGAAATCGGAAGGCACGGTCACCGATGCGGGTCTGGAATCGCAGCGCGGCGACTCGGCGCAGGTGCTGGTGGCGGTCGCGGTGAAGTCGCGCACCGCCGGCGGCGAGGAGGCGCCCCGCGAATGGCGGATGCGAATAGAGGTCCGCTCGGTCGGCCAGGACGCCAAGGTCTCGAACGTGGTGTTCGTGCCATGACGACTCTCAACGAAAGGGCCATACAGGACGAGGAATTCGTCGAGGCCGACGACGAGGACACGCCCGAGGGCGCCGTCGATATCGACGAGACGTCCGACGACCAGACCGACACCCGCACGCGGGAACGGCGGCCGATCCCGTGGTCGCGCGTCCTTGCGTACGGGGTGCTGCCCGGACTGGCGCTGCTGATCACGCTGACGGCGGGCTACTTCAAGTGGGTGGCGGCCTCGGCCGACGACGTGGCGCGAGCCCGCACCGAAGTGGTGAAAGTCGCCGGCGACGACGCCGTCGCCCTGTTGTCGTACAAGGCGGACTCGGTGGACAAAGACCTGGCCGCCGCGCGCGAGCGGCTGACCGGTGATTTCAAGGACGCCTACACGGAGCTGACCCGTCAGGTGGTGATTCCGGGGGCAAAAGAGAAGCACATCACCGCGGTCGCCAAAGTGGCTGCGGCGGCGCCGGTGTCGGTGACGTCCAATCACGCCGTGACCCTGCTGTTCGTCAACCAAACCGTTACCGTCGGCGAGGGCGCTCCCACCGACACGCAGCCCGTGGTCCGGGTGACGTTGGACAAGGTCAACGGCCGATGGCTGGTCTCGCATTTCGATCCGGTGTGAGGGCAGTAACCATGATCGGGTGGGTACGCGCGATACCCGCGGCCGTGCTGGTCGCGGGGCCGGTGATGCTGGGCGCGCCCACCGCGCATGCCGACAACAAGCGGCTCAACAGCGCCGTCGTCTCCGCCGTCTACACGCTGCAACACCAGGCGGGCTGCACCAACGACGTCATCCGGGACAACGCGCTCACCCTGGCCGCCCAATGGCACGCCGACGACATGATGAACAACCGAAACATCAACGACGACATCGGATCTGACGGATCGACACCGCAGGACCGGGCCAATGCCGCCGGTTTCCGCGGCAAGGCGGCCGAGACGATCGCGATCAACCCGGCCATCGCCATCAGCAGCCTGGAGCTGGTCAACCAGTGGTATTACAACCCCGACGACATGGCGATCATTCGCGACTGTGCCAACAGCTCCATGGGGGTGTGGTCGGAGAACAGTATGGACCGGACCGTCGTGGTGGCGATGTACGGCCAACCGGCCCCACGCAACCGATGACAACGCTGAAAGAAGGTGCCCATTGAGCCCGACGCCGCCGAGCATGGACCTGGTCGAAAGCGCGCCGCGGTTGACCATCGGGCAACTGGCCGAATTGCGCGGCCTGGACCCGCAGCTGCAGGTGATCGACGTGCGCAGCCAGGATGAGATGGCGCGGGGCGTCATCCCGGGCGCGCGGGGGATTCCATTGTCGACGCTGACTGATTCGCTTTCCGCCCTCAATCCGGCGGCCCCGGTGGTCGTTTACTGCGGCAGCGGCGATCACTCGATCGCCGCGGCGAGCCTGCTGCGAGCCTCGGGCTTCGACGACGTTTCGGACTTGGTTGGGGGATTCGCCGCCTGGCAAGGCGCCGGATTCCCGGTATCTGTCGGCAACGAGATCGTCGTCGACACACCACAAGTCGGTCCCCGGGCGGCCAAGGCACTTCTCGACGCGGGCGCGCTGCTGCTTGACGTGCGTGAGCCCGGCGAATGGTGTACCGAGCACGCGCCGACCGCGATGTTGTTGCCGGCCGAGGGCGTGCGCACTCGAGAACATGAACTGCCTCGGGACCGCCGCATCGTTGTGGTGTGCCGCTCGGGTGGACGATCCGCGGCGGTGACGGTTTCGCTTCGCCGTTCGGGCTTCGACGCGGTGAACCTGGCCGGCGGTATGTGCGCGTGGGCGGCCGCCGGATTACCGGTCGTTACCCATGGTGGCGGGCCCGCACTTGTCGTCCACCGCGAGGATCCGCTCAATTGCGAGACATCGCTTCCCGAGCTGATCGGTGGCGTCGTGATGCCCTCCGACCACTTCTACGTCCGCAACCACTTCAGCACGCCGGTGGTGGATCCGGACCAATATGAGCTGACGGTCGGCGGAACGGTCGAGCGGACGTTACGGCTGCGCTTGGGCGATTTGCACAACATGCCGAAACAGTCGATGGTCGCCACGCTGGAATGCGCGGGCAACGGTCGCGCACAGTTCGATCCACCCGTCGACGGCGAACAGTGGCGATTCGGGGCGGCGAGCACCGCCGAATGGACGGGTGTTCCGCTCGTCGAGATTCTTGATCGGGCGGGCCTGGCGGCGCAGGCCCACGATGTCGTGTTCCGTGGCGCCGATGCGGGTTTGGTCGACGGCGCGACGGCGCCGGTGCGGTTCGAGCGCGCCTTGTCGGTGCGGGATGCTTGCGACTCGGGTGCGATCGTCGCCTACGCGATGAACGGCGAGCCGCTACCACTGCAGCACGGTCGCCCCGTCCGGCTGATAGTGCCGGGCTGGTATTCCGTCGCGTCGGTCAAGTGGCTCACCGAGATTGAAGTCGTTGACCATGTTTTCGAGGCCTTCTTCCAAACGAAGCGGTACCACTACGAATGGGACGGTGGCGACGGCGTCGTCCGTGAGCCGGTCCGCCTGCAGCGTGTCCGCGCGCTGATCGCCCAGCCCGCCGATGGCGCCACGGTGACCGCCGGGACAATCGTCGTGCGAGGCGTCGCCTGGTCGGGCGCGGCGCCGATAGATCGCGTGGACGTTTGCATCGGCGGCGGCCCGTGGCAGGCCGCCCGACTGGTCGGTGAACGCCGCCGGCACAGCTGGCAATGGTGGGAGCTGTTCACCCGATGCGACGTTGTTGGGACCCAGACCGTACGTGCGCGGGCTACCGACGAGGCGGGCAACACGCAGCCGGAGCGACCGGACTGGAACCGGTTCGGCTACGGCGGCAACGCGATTCAGGCGATTTCCATCGAGGTTCTCCCGGGCCCGCAGGCCTAGCCGTCGAGTTGCGACAGCACCGTCTTCACGTCCGAGGTCGTGCCGCGGTTATACGGGAGTTTGGACAGCGCCGTGGCCATGGCGCAGGTGTCGCTCAGGGCGGCATACGTCAGGCCGCCGCCGATTGCGGCGGCCACCCATTTGAGTCGTGGGACCGCGACACTGCCCAGAACGGACGACAGCACCACTGACCCGGCGACCAACCGGACCTGACGCTCGAGCTCCCAGCGCTGGGCGCCACGGTCCACGTCGAAACCTTGGTCCTCCCAGTCGGTGATGCCGTTCTCGAGCACCCGCCCGCTGGTGAGCCCGGCGTTGCGTAACAGCGCCTGCGCCTTGGTTGAGCGTTGGCCGGAACGGCACACCAACACGACGTCGTTGTCCTGGGCCAGGCGGTCCGCGATGTCGGCGCCGTGCTGATCCAATACGTCGAGCGGCACGTTGACGGATCCGGCGATGTGCGCGGTCTCGAATTCGGCGGGGGTCCGAACGTCGACCAGCCGTGGAGCTTTGGGCGACTTGATCAACTTCCGCAGCTCGATCGACGTGATCGCGTCGGCCGTCGGTGCGTTCATGGTTACTCCCTTGCCAAGTGGGTCGTGATCCCGAGCTTTTCGGCGTTGCTGTAGTTGTCATCGATGAGAACGACGTCACGGCGCTCGCGGTCGAGCAGCGCCGCGGCGATCGAGGCGCGGTAGCCGCTCGCGCAGTGAACCCACACCTCGCGGTCCGGGGGGATCTCGGCGAAGCGCTGGGTCACCTCGTGCAACGCGATGTTGACCGCGCCACGCACGTGTCCATCGTCGAACTCGCCGGTTTGGCGGACGTCGAGGACGAGGACGCGCCTGTCGTCCAGCGCATCGACGAGATCCTCGAAGGCCGCCACACGGTAGCTTCGCAGCTCGGATTCCGCGGCGAGCGCCCGGATGTCGCCCGTGCCGCTGCCGGTGAGCCGGTCGACGCCGATGCGGGCCAGTTCGCGCTGGGCATCGGCCACCTGGTCGGTGTCCTCACCGATCAACGTCAGCGGCGCGCCCCAGGCGTAAAGCCAGCCAAGGTAATTGACGAAGGAGCCGGACAGCTCGAACCCGTAGCTGCCGGCGAGGTGCCCGGCCGCGAACGCGGTTCGATGCCGCAAGTCGACCACCCACTGGCCCGCGTCGATCCGGGCACGAAGTTCATCGGGTCTCACCGGTTCGATGGGGGACAAGTCCGCCGCCGTCGGGCCGGCCCTGTTGAGCACGCCCATGTGCGTGTAGTAGGCGGGGTATGTCGAAAGTTCGGCCAATAGTCCGTCGACGTAATCCTGCTCGTCCTGGGTCAGCGCCGGATTCGTGTGCAGCTCGTCGCCGATCGTGGACTCGTCGCTGTCGGTGGGGGCGGCCGAACAGAAGCTGCCAAAGCCATGGGTGGGGTAGACGGCCGTCGTCGCGGGCAGCTCATCGGCGAGGCGACGGACCGAATGGTATTGCAGGCGCGTCAATTCCGCGGCATGTTCCGCACCGGCCAGGTCGGTCCTTCCGGTGCTGCCGAAGAGCATCGATCCGCCGGTGAACACCCCGACGGTTCGGCCGGAGTCGTCCCGGAGCGCATAGCTGACGTGGTGGTGGGTGTGCCCGGGTGTGGACAGGGCCTCGAGGTGCACGCCGCCGGTGGCGATCCGATCGCCGTCGCTGATGGGCTGATGCGGGAAGTCGACGTCCTCCCCGGCGGGCAACACGTATTGGGCACCGGTGGCTTCCGCGAGCGCCAGGCCACCGGTGACGTAATCGTTGTGGATGTGGGTCTCCAGCACGTGGGTGATGCGCAGGCCACCGGCCAGTTGCAGCACCCGGTCGATATCACGCTGTGGGTCGATCGCGACCGCCACCTCGCCATCGCTCACCAGGTAACTGCGGTCGCCCAACCCCGAGGTTTCGATAATCGATACGTCCACCATCGCTAGACCGCCCCATCAGCACCCGTCGACCCCGACGTCTCCAAGCTAATGGCCAGCAAATGGCAGCGCCCGGTGTCGACGGGCTCGCCAGAGGCATGGGTTGACAGCCGGGCACTCCCGATTTCGTTGGGAGGGCGGAGTAAGCGCCGCTCAACGGCCCGCGAGACGACACCCGCGACCACTGGCTTCGGCAAACTACCGGGCAAGCGGATGTCCGCGCCGATTGAAACCCCGGTGATTCCTTTGGGCCGAATATGGGCCGGTTTGGGGCGGCCGGGCGGCGCTAACGGCTGGAGAGGGGGTCGGACCCGTCCGAGGTGCCGCGGCCGTCCTTGGCGATTTCTTCGCAGGCGCACCACTGACCCCGGTCCTGCAGCCTTCGCCGAAGTTGCGTGCCGCGCTTGAGCATCAGGTGCTGCGTGTAGACCTTGTCGCGCTGCTGCGGCGAGAATGCCAAGTCCAAGTTGATCGGCAGCCCGGCCCAATCGACCCGATCATCGTCCGCGGCGCTCCGCAGCCGGCACTGCAATGGGCAGACCCGCACGCTGTCTTCGAGGGGCCCGTCAAAGTCCAGAGCCACGCCTACGTCCCTCCTCGACGCAACCAATGACTGAATGTTGCAGCGAGCTTGTTTCAGCGACAGGCGCGCGACGTTTCCGTCGTATTACGAGTGGGACGAGGCGGGAGGCTCAGTAGACGTCGCGGTGGTAGCGCTTGTCCGCGCTCAGCGACTGGACGTACTCCTTTGCCCCGTCGGCGTCGAGGTTGCCGTGTTCGGCCGCGATCTCGCAGAGCGCGCGGTCGACGTCCTTGGCCATGGGGTCCGCCGTACCGCAGACGTACAGCTGGGCGCCGTCTTGCAGCCAGCGCCACAACTCGGATCCACGGGTGCGCATCAGATGCTGCACGTAGACCTTCTGCTGCTGGTCCCGGGAGAACGCGAGGTCCAGTTCGGTGAGGAAACCGTCGTCACGCATCTGCTCGAGTTCGTCGCGGTAGTAGTAATCGGTGGCGGCGTGCTGCTCGCCGAAGAACAGCCAGTTGGGTCCGGTGTGCCCGAGCGCGCGACGCTCCTGCAGGAAACCGCGGAAGGGCGCGATTCCGGTACCGGGACCGATCATGATCATCGGCGTATCTGACTCGCGGGGTGGACGGAAGTTGCTCGATGGCTGCAGGTAGACGGCCACCCGATCACCGGGTGAGCGGTCGGCCAGGTAGGTCGAGCACACCCCGCGACGCGGGACGCCCTGAAAGTTGTAGCGCACCGGCGAGACCGTCAGGTGAACTTCCCCGGGGCACTCTTTGGGACTCGACGAGATCGAGTACAGGCGCGGCTGTAGGCGTTTGAGCACCCTCAGCCACTCGTGGGCCGACGCCCATACCGGGTGCTGTGCCAGCAGGTCGATCGACTGGCGCCCCCACGACCAATCCGACAGTGCACGCTTGTTTTCCGGCTTCAGCAGCTCCGCGAGTGTCGCGTCGCCGGTGCGCTCCTGCACGAACCGCACCAGGTCCCGGCTGATGTGGGCGATCTCGATGCGCTCGGTGAGCGCGGAGCGCAACGACATCAGACCGTGTTCGCCGACCTCGACGGGCGTCTGCCCGTCCAGTCCGGTGACGGCCAGCCACTCGTCCACCAATCGGTCGCTGTTGCGGGGCCAGACCCCGAGCGCGTCACCGGCCTCGTAGCTCACGGCTTCCTCCGGCAGGCTGAAAACCAGATGCCGCACATCTTTGGTCGATGTCGGCCGACTCAACACGGTGTTGCGGACCATGTCCGTGATCAGCGGGTGTTTCTTGGTGTAGCCGACCGCCCCGGTCCCGTTGGCCGGTCGAACCGGCGCGGCAGCCGCGGCGGTGACCCCCGCACCGCCATCCCGGCCCACGGGCGCGGGCGTGCGCGACAGCGCCCGGATGACACCGCTCAGCCACTTGCCCGCGGCGTCGTCGTAGTCCGGTTCGCAGTCCACCCGGTCGACGATGCGGGTCGCCCCCAACTCGGCCAGACGCTCGTCGAGTTTGCGGCCATGGCCGCAGAAGTCGTCGTAGTTGGAGTCGCCGAGTGCGAGCACAGCATAGCGGGTGTCGGTGAATTTCGTTGCGCCGTCGGCTGTCAACGCGCGCCAGAAGGCGGCCCCGTTGTCCGGCGGTTCACCGTCACCGGTGGTGCTGGTGACCAGTAGCAGCTCCCGAGTGGTCGCCAGTTCAGCCACCGGGAAGTCGTCCATCGCACGCAACGAGACCGGCACGTCGGCATTGCCCAGCCGGGCGGCGATGTCGGCGGCGAGCTCTTCGGCGTTCCCGGTTTGCGATGCCCACAGCACCACCACGGGGGCCCGTTTGGCGGGCTTGGCTCCGGGTGGCCGGAGCCTCGGTTCGTTGGCCACCGTCGCCGGCCGCGGGGCCTCTTCGCGCGAGAACAGGCCCGCGAGCAGTCCATCCACCCAAAGCCGGGTTCCGGGATCGAAGGGAGCGCTTTGCGGCAGGGTCGGCACCCCGGCGGTGCGCCGGCCCGCGTCCGACCGCAGTGCGGTCAACATCCCGGCAAGGTAGGAGCGGCCCAGCTCGTCGAATTCCGGCGCGGGTTTGGTTGCGACGCCGAGCAAGTCGGCGAGGGCGTCGACGTGTGAAGCGCTGATTTCCGGTACCTCCACCGGCGCGGGTTCTGGTGTTTCGGCGCTCGGATCCGCGGCGGCCGCAGAGACTTTCGCCAACGTGACGGCGCACGCCTTGAATTCCGGCTGGTTCGAGATCGGGTCCACCGCGTCGTTGGTGACCGCGTTGATCGCCAGGTATTCGCCGAACACGTCGTTCCAGTGGAACGGGGCGAAGCAGTTGCCGGGGCGCACCCGGTCGCTGATCGCGGCAGGCAGCACGGCGCGGCCGCGGCGGGAAGCGATTTCGATCGCGTCGCCGTCGACGATCTGCAGCCGTGCGGCGTCGTCCGGGTGAATTTCCACGAACGGCCCCGGGTTGAGCTTGTTGAGCTTGGCGACCTTGCCGGTTTTGGTCATCGTGTGCCACTGGTGCGGCAGGCGACCGGTGTTCAGCAGAAACGGGTAGTCGTCGTCCGGCATTTCCTCGGGCGGCAGGTGCGGGCGGGCGAAGAACACCGCACGACCGTTCGCGGTGGGGAAGGCCAGCCGGGGAGCGCTGCCGTCCTCGCGGACCAGCCTGGCCTGGCTGACACCGTCGTTGAGGTAACGAATGGGGTTGCGGTCGGCCGTGCTTTCGGGTGCGCACGGCCACTGCAGCGGGCCCTGACGCAGCCGTTCGTAGCTGACGCCCCGCAGGTCGTAGCCGGTTTTCGGGTTCGAGAACCGTTTGATCTCTTCGAAGACCTCTTCGGCGGAGCCATAGCTGAAAGCGTCCGAAAAACCCATCTCGCAGGCGATCCGGGCGATGATCTGCCAGTCGGGCATCGCGTCACCCGGCGCGGTGACGGCCGGCTGAAACAGCGTCATGTTGCGCTCGGAATTGACCATCACACCCTCGGCCTCCGACCACAGCGCCGCCGGCAGCAGCACATCGGCGTATTCGTTGGTCTCCGTTTCGAGGAAGGCGTCCTGAGTGATAACCAAGTCGGCCCGCTCCAGGCCGGCCAGCACGGTCCTCCGATTGGCAACGGAGGCAACGGGATTGGTGCACACGATCCAGCACGCTTTGATTTCACCGCCGGCCATCCGGGAGAACATGTCGATTGTGCCGGTGCCGACCTCGGTGCGGAGCGTCCCGCGGGGGATGCCCCACTGGTCTTCGGTGAAGGCGCGGTCCTCCGCGGATAACACCGAGCGCTGACCCGGCAACCCCGGCCCCATGTAACCCATTTCGCGGCCGCCCATGGCGTTGGGCTGTCCGGTGAGCGAGAAGGGTCCGCTGCCGGGTTTGCAGATCGCGCCGGTGGCCAGGTGAAGGTTGCAGAGGGCGTTGGTGTTCCAGGTGCCGTGGGTGCTCTGGTTGAGCCCCATGGTCCAGCAGCTCACGAAATTCTCTGCCTCGCCGATCATCCGGGCCGCAGCGCGGATGTGTTCTTCGGGAATGCCGGTGATTTCGCTCACCTTGTCGGGGGTGTACTGCTCCAGGAAGCTGGGCATCACCTCCCAACCCTCGGTGAACTCGGCGATGAAGTCGGCATCGGTGTGCCCGTTTTCAACGATCTGCTGCAGCAACCCGTTGAGCAGTGCGAGATCGGAGCCGGGGGAGATCTGCAGGAACAGGTCGGCCTTGTCGGCGGTCGCGGTGCGGCGCGGATCGACGACGATGAGTTTTGCGCCGGCCTTGACGCGGTCCATCATCCGCAAGAACAAGATGGGGTGACAGTCGGCCATGTTCGCGCCGATGACGAAGAAGACGTCGGCGTGCTCGAAGTCTTGATATGAGCCGGGTGGTCCGTCGGCGCCCAGGGAGAGCTTGTAGCCGGAACCCGCGCTGGCCATGCACAGCCGCGAGTTCGACTCGATCTGGTTGGTGCCGACGAAGCCCTTGGTGAGCTTGTTCGCCAAATACTGCGCCTCGATGGACATCTGGCCCGACACGTACATCGCGAAGGAATCCGGGCCATGGGTGTCGATGATCGCCCGTAACCGGTTCGCGCACTGGGCGATTGCCCGGTCCATATCGACGGGCTCGACGGGCTCACCGCGGTCGGTGCGGACGTGCGCGGACTCCATCCGCCCGGGCGCAGCAAGCAGGTCGGAAGTGGTGGCACCCTTGGTGCACAACCGGCCGAAGTTGGCTGGATGCTCTTTGCTCCCAACAGACTTCGTGATGTGACGACGACCGCTCTCCGGATCGGTTGTGACCTGCAGCACCATCCCGCAGCCGACGCCGCAGTATGCGCACATGGTGTTCACGGCATCGCGGTGTGACGCCATGGACTCCCTGGTCACGCACTTCCTCCTTTGAGCGCAACGGGCTTACGTTGAATGGTGCGACGAGGATGTTTCGGCACCGGATATCCGGAGTTTCCCCCGCTTTACGGCTTCCTCTCACCGGCCAAAGCGCCCGCGTGATGTCGTGGAAAAGCCGCATACCCCCAGTTCAGGATGGGTCATCGTCGACCCGCCGACTGCGCTCAAGGCTACCGGCGGGGCCGGGCGGATTACCTGTCAGAACAGGGTCTCCGACCAAACCGATGGGACATTCACAGCCTTCGCTAAGCTCACCGAGTGCGTCAGCTGATTGTGATCCTGCTGATCCTGCTGGTCTGCGGTTGCGGGTCGAAGCAAGCCGGTTCGCCGCCGGCGTCACCCGACAAGTGCAAGGATTCCGACGGGCCGACACCCGCCACGGTGCAGCGGGCCATCGCCTCGGTCCCCATCGCCGTCCCCGGCACGACGTGGGTGGAAATCGCTCGCGGTCATGCCAAGAAGTGCCGCTTGTACTGGGTGCAGATCATCCCGACGATCGCCAGTGAATCCACCGGCCAGCAGCTGCTGTTCTTCGATCACAACACCACGCTGGGTACTCCGACCCCAAATCCCAAGCCGTACATCACGGTTCTGCCACCCTTGGATGACGCCGTCGCGGTCCAGTACCAATGGCTGAAGGGCAACGATCAGCCCTGCTGTCCCACCGGCGTTGGCACGGTGAAGTTCGAGATCGGCCCGGACGGCAAGCTGAAGGCGCTCGGCAAAATCCCGAATCAATGACGTTGCGTTACAACGTGATCAACCGAGCCGTCAGTTCGTGACCTCGTCCGCCAAGTTTTCCGGGTGCAGCATCTCGGCGTAGCGCAGTTGCTCCGGAATCCCGAAGCCGTCGACGAGCGTTTCCGCGTAAGGGCGCAGCGCGCGGCACCGATCGTTGATGCCGCGGGTGACGGCCTTGGCCCGTTCGGTGGACAGGTATCGATGCTCGATGTACCAGGCCTTGTCGTCCTCGATCACCGACAGCGCGTAGAGATCACAAAGAATGCCGAGCAGTTCGCGGGCTTCCTCGTGCGGACACGCCTCGATGCCGGCGACGAACGCTTCGAGCACCACCCGGTCGATGTGCGCGGAAGCGGCGTGCAGCACGTGATCCTGCACCGCGTTGAACGCGTCGAATTCCGGCATCTCCTTGGATTTGGCCTGCAGTCGACGCGCAACGCTCGCCAGCAGGTATTCCTCGCGGTCCTCGAACATCTTGATCTGGGTGCCGCGGTTGAAGAGGCTGCCCTCTTCCTCGCTGTCCTGCCGAGAGTCCACGATGGTTTGGATAATCGTCTCGGCCGCAGTGCGTTTGACGACGCGCTCCCCGACGGTGTTGGCGGCGAAACGCACCCATTCGACCGGGCTCATGCTGCGGATGTCGTCGGCGTAAGCCGTCAGCAGCTCCTTGGCCACCAATTGCGTCAGCACGTGGTTGTCGCCCTCGAATGTGGTGAAGACGTCGGTGTCGCCGCGCAGCGCAATCAACCGGTTCTCGGCCATGTAGCCCGCGCCACCGCAAGCCTCCCGCGCCTCCTGAATCGCCCGGGACGCGTGCCACGTGTTGGCCGCCTTCAACCCGGCGGCGCGCGCCTCCAATTCACGCTGCTCGTCGGCGTCGACGGCGTCCGCGGTCTGGATGTCGTGGCATTTACTGACCAGCTCGTTCTGGGCGAACTGCAACGCGTATGACTTCGCGATCAACGGAAACAGCCGGCGCTGATGCACCAGGTAGTCCATGATCAGCACCTCGGACTCGTCATCCGGCGCGCTGAATTGCTTGCGTTGCAACGCGTATCGCGTGGCGATGTCCAGCGCGACGCGACCCGCGGCGCCCGCGCTGCCGCCCACCGTGATCCGCCCGCGGACCAACGTGCCCAGCATGGTGAAGAATCGGCGGTTCGGATTCTCGATCGGCGAGCTGTAGGTGCCGTCCGGCGCCACGTCGCCGTATTTGTTCAGCAGGTTCACCCGCGGAACGCGTACGTGGTCGAACACGATGCGGCCGTTGTCGACTCCGGGCAGGCCGCCCTTGTATTCACAGTCCGAGGTGGTCACCCCGGGCAAGTCGTTGCCGTCGGCGTCGCGGATCGGCACCATCAGGCAGTGCACGCCGTGGTGGAGCGGTTTGCCGTCCTCGTGCGTGATCAGTTGGGCGAATACCGCTGCCATGGTGGCGGTTTCGGCCGCGCCGCCGATGTAGTCCTTGCGCGCCGTCGGCGTCGGGGAGTCGATGACGAACTCTTCGGTCTCGGGATCGTAGGTCGCAGTGGTCTCCAGCGACTGGACGTCGCTGCCGTGCCCGGTCTCGGTCATCGCGAAGCAGCCCCGCAACTCGAGGCTGATGATCTTCTTCACGTAAGCCTCGTGATGACGCTCGGTGCCCAGGTTCTCCACGGCGCCGCCGAACAGGCCCCACTGGACGCCGGCCTTCACCATCAACGACAGGTCCGACATCGCCAGCATCTCGATCATCGTGATCGCCGCGCCGATGTCGCCGGTGCCGCCGTGTTCCTTACGGAAGTTGTCGGCCGCGGCGCCGAACGCGGCCATGATTCTCATCTGCTCGGCCACCTTGGTGCGCGCGATCACCGTGTTCGGGGTGTAGTGCGGCCGGAAGAGGTCCTCGCTCATGGTGGATCGCAGCTGGTTTCTCGTGTCCCGCCAACGCCCGTCGAGGGCGTTGCGCAGCTGCTCGGCAATGGTTGCGGTGTCTGGCGCCATAACCCGACCGTATCCTGCGGTTCCCGCCGCGGGAATAACGACCTGATGACCGGGCCGAGCATTCCTCCAGTGCGAGGTCGAGGCCCGATTCTCGCGCTGAGTGCACCCTCGGCGATACGTTCTCGGGTATGTGCCGTCTACGGGTGGCGTCCGTGTGCCTCGCCCTGCTGCTGGGGGGATGCGCGCCCGCGCACCCGCCCGCTCCGGCGCCCACGCCGCGGCCGATGCTCACTTACCTCGGTCAGTCACAGATTCCGTTCAACGCGACCTTCGACGGCACCGTCATCGGCGGGTTGTCGGCACTCAGCTATGACGCGGGCCGGCAGCTGTATTACGTCATCAGCGACGACCGTTCGGAGAAGAATCCGGCCCGGTTTTACACCGTGCAATTGTCGTTGTCGGACAGGGGAATCGACAAAGTCACCTTCACCGGCACCCGGCCGCTGCTGGACCGCTCCGGCCAGCCGTTCCCGCCGCTCAGGGCGGACGCCACGCCGCCCGTCATTCCCCCCGACCCCGAGGGCATCGCCTTCGATCCCGGGCGGCAGCGGCTGTATTGGTCCTCCGAAGGCGAGCGGCGCACCGCGGGGCCGTTGCTGCTCGACCCATGGGTTCGATCGGCCGCGCTCGACGGTGCCTACCTGGGCCAGTTCACGCTGCCGGCCAACTTGGCGATGTCCGCGCAGGCCACGGGTCCGCGCCGGAACAAGGCGCTGGAGGGATTGGCGCTGACGCCCGACGGCCAAACGCTGTTCGCCGCGATGGAGGATCCCGGATACAACGACGGGCCCGTCAGCGACGACGGCCACCGCGTGCTCACCCGGGTCACCAAGTTCGACGTCGCCTCCGGCGAGCCCACCGCCCAGTACGCGTATCCGATGGAGCCGCCCACGCCGCCCGCCGATGTCAACGGCCTCTCCGACCTGGTCGCGCTGTCGGACACCGCGTTCCTGGTGATCGAACGATCCTCCGCCATGCCGCCGACCGTGCGGATCTACCGGGCCGAGATCGGCGCGGCTACGGACGTTTTGGCCACCCCGTCGATGCAGAACGTCGCGGTGACCCCGATGAGCAAGACCCTGGCGGTCGACTTGTCCGCCACGCCGGGACTGTCGCCCCTCGACAATGTCGAGGGCATCACGCTGGGGCCGAAGCTGCCCGACGGTCGTCAGTCGGTGGTGCTGGTCAGCGACAACAATTTCTCACCGAGCCAGGTCACTCAGTTCCTGTTGTTCGCGATGTGACGGTCTAGGAGCCGCGTGGGGAACCGGCCTCAGCCGGTAGAGGGCGAAGCCCGCGGCCGCGACGCCCAAGAGCACCAGCATCGTCATGTCGAACACCCACCAGCCGCTGTAGTGGGTCCACATCTGCGAGTTGGCGGCCAGCGCGTCGACCCTGCGCAGGTCAACGGTGGACGCCGACGCGGCAAAGCCCCATTGGGCCGGGACGAACCAGGAGACCTGTTGGAAGCCCCATTTGCTCACCAGCTGAACGAGGCTTCCGTTGAACAGCGCCGACGCCAGGATCACCGGCAGCAGTAGCGGCAGCACTTCACGCAGCGACGTGCCGAGCGTCGACAACGCAAGCCCGACCACGGCGGACACGATGGCCGTCACCGCCACGCCGGCATAAAGCTCGACCGTGGCGTTGTGCAGCAGGACGGCGCCCCGCGCGGGCCCGCCCCTCTCGGCGACGACGAGGGCGAACACGACGGCGGTCAGGATGGCCGCGGCCAGGCCGAACACCAGGATCTTGGCGGCCAGGTAGGCCGCGCTCGACAGCCCGAGAGCCTGTTCGCGCCGGAAGATGCGCTGCTCACGCACCACGGCCCGGATGGTCAGCGTGCTGCCGATGATCACCGCGGCGACGTTGAGCGCGGCCAGAATCTCGATGGCCTCGTGCGGGTGAGCACTGCCCGGCCCGGGTCGGGCCAGGCCCGAATCGCCCGGAATCAGCAGGGTCAGGCCCGCCAGCACGAACGGCAAGATCACCAAGAGCACGAAGTAGACGCGGTCGGCGACAATCAGCCGGGCGTCGCGGCGGGCCAACAGCCGGATCTGCCGCGGCACGGGGAGCTCGGCGGGGGGCGGTGCCGGGGCGGTGGTCTCCGGTGGTGTCGTCAGCGCCGACTCCGGGGGCCGGTCGCGGAAGGCGCGGTGGGTTCCGTCGGGGTCGGCGCTCACCCGCTCGAGTACCTTCGACCAGTCGGTGGTGGCCATCACGGACTCGATCTGCTGGAGCGGCCCCAGAAAGGCCGGCGTCCCGGCTGAGGTGAGAACCAGCACCTGGTCGCACACGTTGAGGTCCGTCGACCATGTCTGCGACGACACGGCCGCCACGACCACGCAGCCGATGTCGGCCTGGCGCCGCAGCATTGCCATCACGTGCCGTTGTTGCTCCGGATTCAGACCGGCGCTCGGCTCGTCGACGACGAGCAGTGTCGGCCGGCTGATGAGCTCGACCGCCAGCGCGGCGCACCGGCGCACCTCGGGCGACAGCTTGCCGATCCGGGTCGCCGCATGTGGTGTCAGCTCGAGCTCCTCGAGGACCTGGCTGACCACGCGGTCGCGTTGCTCACGTGAGATATCTTGCGGCAGACGGATTTCGGCGGCGTATCGCAACGCCTGTGCGACGGTCAACTGGCGATGCAGGCGGTCCTCGGACGAGACGATGCCGATCCGGGTGCGCATGGACTCCGGCTCGGCGAGCACGTCGTGGCCGTCGACGGTGACCCGCCCGGAGCTGAGCTGCCTGGTGCCGGCGAGCAGCCCGAGCAGCGCGGAGTTGCGTGCGGCGGACGGCCCGACGACTGCGGTGAATACGCCCGGGCGTGCCGCGAACGAAATGTCGGAGAGGATCTCGCGCCCTTCGATGCCGAGGCTCAGCTGGTATGCGACCACCCCCACCGTGCGCGCGTCGGCTTTGAGTGGCAGGCGATAGGTGGCATTCGCCTCCCCGGTTCGGAAGGAGGGGCGCGCGACCCGCAGCTTCGAGGTGATCATCCGCTCGATGAGGCCTGGGCCACTCTGCTCCGCTACCTCGGCTGCGGGCGCGGGCTGAGCGGGCGGTGGCGGGGCCGGAGGCTCGACCGCCGGCGGTTGCGGCGGCACGACACGCATGCGCTGGGTCTCGCGCTGGGTCGGTGCGCGCAGGTTCGGATCGATCGGGCGGGCGTTGTCAGCGGAATCGCTGAGGTTGATGGTCCGGTCCGCCGACGCGGCCTCATTGTCGAAATG
>NZ_LZKH01000121.1:0-765 GCF_001672745.1 Mycobacterium sp. E1386 | reverse complement strand
ATCTCGACGATCTCGTTCGGCACCAAGACCGGCGAGATCGAGATGGACGGGCAGCGGGTCGCCGTCCCCGTCGCGACGGATCAGATGAAGATGATCGCCAAGCTGTCCGGCGGGCAGTCTTACACCGCCAGCAACGTCGCCGAGCTTTCCAAGAGCTACAACGCGATCGAGAAGGACATCGGCTACCGCACGGTGCCGGGGCCGGGCAGCGCCGGGTGGTTGCGCCTGGGCGTCATCACCGCCCTGATCGCGACGGCGCTGGCGCTGCTGATCAACCGGCGGCTCCCGGTCTGATCGCTCAGGAGGGCAGCCGGCGGTTGAGGAACAAGCCGGCCAGGATGGCGCCGGCCATCGCGACGGCCCCCAGCAGCATCCACGCCAGGCTGGCGTCGCCCTTGACGGTCTCGTAGCCGATCTGGCGCTGCAGGGTCGCATAGACGTTCTTCAGCGACTCGAGGCTGTCGGCGTGGAACGACTGGCCGTCGGTGATCTCGCAGATCTTCTGCAGCGTCTGATCGTCGACGGGAACGGGGATGGTGGCCCCCTCGTACTCGACGGTGCCGTACGGCGTCCCGAAGGAGATCGTCGAGATGGGCACGCCCTCGGCCTTGGCGGCCCGCGCCGCGGTGTACACCCCGTCATGCGGATCGCTGGGGTTGGACGGCTTGTTCTCCTTGCCGTCGGAGAGCAGCACGATGCGGGCCGGCGGCGGGGTGTCGCCCCCGGTGATCGCGGTGGCGCTCACCGCGTGCAGGGCGGTGAAGA
>NZ_LZKH01000120.1:0-37130 GCF_001672745.1 Mycobacterium sp. E1386 | reverse complement strand
GGCGATCATGGGCATCCCGCTGGCGCTGCCGCTGGCCTCCCTGGTGTTCCTGGGAGCCTTCATCCCGCTCGTCGGTGGGTGATCCTCGGGATCGTCGCCATCGTGCTTGCCGTGGAGGTCGCCCTGGGCTGGCATCAGCTGGCCAAGGCCTGGATGAGCCTGTACGAGGCGAACTGGTGGTGGCTGCTGGCGTCGGTGGTGGCGTCGGCCGCATCGATGCACAGCTTCGCGCAAATCCAGCGCACGTTGCTGCGGTCGGCCGGCGTGCACGTCAAACAATTGCGATCCGAGGCCGCCATCTATGCCGCCAACTCGCTGAGCACCACGCTGCCCGGCGGGCCGGTGCTGTCCGCCACGTTTTTGCTTAGGCAGCAACGGCTTTGGGGTGCTTCGACGGTGGTGGCGTCGTGGCAGCTGGTAATGGGTGGCGTCCTACAGGCCGTCGGGTTGGCGCTGCTGGGGCTGGGCGGTGCGTTCTTCCTCGGCGCGAAGAACAACCCGTTCTCGTTGCTGTTCACCCTCGGCGGCTTCGTCGCGTTGCTGATTCTCGCCCAGGCCGTCGCGTCGCGGCCGGAGCTGATCGACGGCATCGGCTGCCGGGTGTTGTCCTGGGTCAACTCCGTGCGCGGCCGGCCCGCCGACACCGGCCTGGACCGATGGCGCCAGACCCTGATGCAGCTGGAATCGGTGAGCCTGGGCCGGCGCGACATGGGGGTGGCGTTCGGTTGGTCGATGTTCAACTGGGTCGCCGACGTGGCCTGCCTCGGCTTCGCGGCGTACGCCGCCGGCGACCATGCGTCGGTCGCCGGGCTGACGGTGGCCTACGCGGCCGCCCGCGCCGTCGGCACGATACCGCTGATGCCGGGCGGGTTGTTGGTGGTGGAGGCGGTGCTGGTGCCCGGGCTGGTGTCCAGCGGCATGTCGCTGCCGAATGCGATCTCGGCCATGCTGATCTACCGGCTGATCAGCTGGCTGCTCATGTCCGCCATCGGCTGGGTGGTGTTCTTCTTCGTGTTCCGCACGGAAAACGTCGCCGTCCCGGACGACGAGGAGCCCGCACCGGAACCCGAACCGACGGCGCACCAGGGCCAGCCCGTCAATGATCCGACCGAGACCGCGCTGCAGGGCCCGTTACCGCCCGATCGCAGCCCGGATAACGAGAACTAGCCGGCGGTGTTGCCGCGCGGCGGGCCCGACAGCGGGTTGGCCGGCGCTGGTGCGACGGGGCCGGTGGCCGCGGGCGGGGCGGCCGGCGTGCCGGCCAGCGGCGACGCCCCCGCGGCATTGCCCGGCAGCGCGGGCAGCCCACCGGCGGCTCCCTGCGCCTGCTGCATCATGCCCATCGCCTGGGTGGGCGAGATCGGCAACTTGCATTGCAGCGACAGGTTCGTGAGGGGCTGGGCGATCGACGTCATGTCGCCGGCCACCTTGGGGTTGGCCTCGAAGTAGGACTTCAGCCCGGTCATCGACTGCGGGCCCGCCTGCTGCTGCAGCATCGAGGTCATCGTCTGGTTGGTCTCCGGATGCGAGTCCAGGTAGTCGCCCATCGACTTGGAGACCGAACCGATCGTCCGGGCGACCTCGCTGGCCGAGCACGGGTCGGTAGCGCCGGTCGCAGCCGGCCCCGCCAGGACCGCGAGGGCGGCGCACGGCACGGTGGCGGCGATCAGCCCGGCGAAGATTCTGCGGCGCCCGGTCGCGGTGCCTCTCGTCATGGAAACTCCTTAGTGTTTGCGACGTCGCACGCAGCACCGACGCCTCGCAAACGGCTGCAATAGACGGCCTCTTCGATAGCGGAGCTCCCCAGGGCCCCCGGGCCATCCGACATCCTGCCATCGCCGGCGGCACCCCTGCCAGCCCGAGCGAGGCCCTGTGAGGAAAATCCCGCCCGGTCACCGGCTCACAACGACTTGGCAGCGTCTTGGCAACAACGCCGTCGCTGCAGCTCAGGAACTAGAAAGCTCACATCATCCACAGGTCGCTGCGGTATTCTCGCCAGCACGCGTTACGCGCTACACGGGGAGTGACGAAATCCAGCAGTTAATGATGCGTCTCAGCCGCAGCCTGCGTAAGTACCGCTGGTTGGTCTTCACAGGCTGGTTGCTGGCTTTGGTTCCGGCGATCTATCTGGCCTTGACGCAGTCGGGGAATCTGACCGGCGGCGGCTTCGAGGTGGCCGGATCGCAGTCGCTGCTCGTCCACGACCAGCTCGAGGAGCTGTACCACGACCAGGGGTCGTCCTCGCTCGCCCTGGTGGCGGCCCCGCGCCCGGACGCCAGCTACTCGGACATCAACGACGCGGTCGCGCTGTTGCGGCGCACCGCCGCCGAGGTTCCCGGCGTCTCGGAGGTGCCCAACCCCACCCAGCGGCCACCGCAACCCGACCGGCCGTATGTCCTTTCGCTGCGGCTGGACTCCCGCAACACCAGCGACGTCGCCAAACAGCTGCGCAAGAAGGTCGGCGTCAACGGGGATCAGCCCGGCCAGACCGCGGACGGGCGGGTGCGGCTGTACGTGATCGGCCAGGGCGCGCTCAGTGCCGCCGCAGCGCAGAACACCAAGCACGACATCGCCGCCGCCGAGCGCTGGAACCTGCCCGTGATCCTCATCGTCCTGCTCGCGGTGTTCGGTTCGCTGGCGGCCGCGGCGATTCCGCTTGCCCTCGGTGTCTGCACGGTCGTGGTCACCATGGGCCTGGTCTACCTGCTCTCGGCCTACACGACCATGTCGGTGTTCGTCACCTCGACGGTCTCGATGTTCGGGATCGCCCTCGCCGTCGACTATTCGTTGTTCATCTTGATGCGCTTCCGCGAGGAGCTGCGGTCCGGCCGCGAGCCGCGGGAGGCCGTCGACGCTGCGATGGCCACCTCGGGGCTGGCCGTGGTGCTGTCCGGAATGACCGTCGTCGCCTCGCTCACCGGGATCTACGTGATCAACACCCCGGCGCTGAAATCGATGGCCACGGGCGCGATTCTGGCGGTCGCGGTCGCGATGCTGACCTCGACCACGCTGACCCCGGCGGCGCTGGCGACGTTCGGCCGATCGGCCGCCAAGCGGTCGGCGTTCCTGCATTGGTCGCGCGGGCCGGAGGGTGGCCAATCCCGGTTCTGGAACCGCTGGATCGGCTGGGTGATGCGCCGGCCGTGGATCTCGGCGCTGGCCGCCTCGCTGGTCCTGCTCGTCATGGCGGCACCGGCCTCATCGATGGTGCTGGGCAACAGCCTGCTGCGCCAGTTCGACTCCTCGCACGAAATCCGCGCCGGGGTGGGCGCGGCGGCCCAGGCCCTCGGCCCCGGCGCGCTCGGCCCGATCCGGGTGCTGGTCACCTTCCCGGACGGCGGCGCCGCCTCACCCGAACACAGCCAGACCATCGGCGCGATCCGGCAGCGGATGGCGCAGGCCCCGAACATCGTCTCCGTGGCGCCGCCGCAATTCGCCGAGGACAACGGCAGCACCCTGCTGTCCGCGGTGTTGTCGGTCGACCCCGAGGACATGCGCGCCCGCGAGACCGTCGGCTGGATGCGCGCGCAGCTGCCCAAGGTGCCCGACAGGGGAACCGCGCGGGTGGACGTCGGGGGCCCGACCGCGCTGATCAAGGACTTCGACGACCAGGTGTCCAAGACCGAGCCGCTGGTGCTGGCGATCGTGGCGCTGATCGCGTTCGTGATGCTGCTGCTGTCGGTCCACTCGGTGTTCCTGGCGCTCAAGGGCGTGCTGATGACCCTGCTGTCGGTGGCGGCCGCCTACGGCAGCCTGGTGATGGTGTTCCAGTGGGGCTGGCTGAAGGACCTCGGCTTCGCCCAGATCAGCTCGATCGACAGCACGGTCCCCCCGCTGGTGCTGGCGATGACCTTCGGCTTGTCGATGGACTACGAGATCTTCCTGCTGACCCGCATCAGGGAGCGCTTCCTGCATTCCGGGAACACCCGCGACGCCGTCGCGTACGGCGTGAGCACCAGCGCCCGCACCATCACCAGCGCGGCGCTGATCATGATCGCCGTCTTCATCGGCTTCGCGTTCGCCGGCATGCCGCTGGTGGCCGAGATCGGCGTGGCGTGCGCGGTGGCGATCGCCGTGGACGCGACCGTGGTGCGGCTGGTCCTGGTACCGGCGCTGATGGCGATGTTCGCCCAGTGGAACTGGTGGATCCCGCCGTGGCTGTCGCGCGTGCTGCCCTCGGTCGACTTCGACCGGCCGCTGCCGGAGGTCGATCTCGGCGACGTCGTGGTCATTCCCGACGACATCTCGGCGCTGACGGCGCCCAACGCCGACCTGCGGATGGTGCTCAAGTCGGCGGCCAAGCTCAAGCACCTCGCGCCCGACGCCATCTGCGTGACCGATCCGCTGGCGTTCACCGGCTGCGGGCGCACCGGCAAGGAGAGGCAGGGTGCGCTGCTGCAGGGGCCGGACCAGGATCGCGGTCGCGATCCCGGCCAAATTCCCCACCAGGTCAACATCGACGACGAGAAGGCGGGCGTCGTGGTGGGCGCCGCCGGCCGCAGGACCGGCAGCAACGGCCACACCAACGGCGCCTCCGGGGCCAAGAAGCGGGTCGGCGGCCTGACGTCACGCAACGGCATCGCCAAGGCGATCGTGGGGTCGGACCGGCCCGTCCACCCGGTCACGTTGTGGCGGGGGCGGCTTTCGGTCGCCATCGACGCGCTGGAGAGCGAGACCGACACCGCGGACCGGCCGGTGTACGAACGCCGCAGCCCGGTGGAGACCACCCACGTTCAGTTGCCCACCGGCGACCGGCTGCTGGTCCCGACCGGCGCCGAGACGCTGCGCCTGAAGGGCTACCTCATCATGTGCCGTAACAGTCGCCGCGATTACGCCGACTTTGCCGATATGGTTGAAACGTTGGAGCCCGAGACCGCCGCTGTGGTGCTGGCCGGCATGGACAGGTACTACTGTTGTCAGTCGCCCAGGCGGGAATGGATCGCCACCCAGTTGGTCCGTCGACTCGCTGATCCGGATCCCTGTGATTTGAACGACGAGCAGGGGTCCTCCGAGGGCGACGCCCACCCGGACTGGGAGGAGATCAGGCAGCGCTGCCTGTCGGTGGCCGTAGCGATGCTGGAGGAGGCGAGGTGACGTTGGCACCTGACCGACGCTCCACACTGCCGTCCCAGCGGCCGGCGACCGATCCGCGCACCGGTCCCGGCGGTGAATCCCGCAGTGCACCCCTTCAAGACTCCGACCAGCCCGTGGAGTTCTGGCCGACGTCCGCGATTCGCGCCGCGCTGCAAGGCGGTGACATCGCCACCTGGAAGCGCATCGCCGCGGCGTTGAAGCGCGATCCGTATGGGCGGACCGCCCGCCAGGTCGAAGAGGTGCTCGAAGGCACCCGTCCCTACGGCATCTCCAAAGCGCTGTGGGAGGTGCTGGAACGCGCCCGCACCCACCTGGAGGCCAACGAACGGGCCGAGGTGGCCCGCCACGTGCGGCTGCTCATCGACCGCTCGGGCCTGGCCGAGCAGGAATTCGCGTCCCGCATCGGGGTGACCGCCGAAGAACTCGTCGCCTACCTGGACGGCAGCACCAGCCCGTCGGCCGCGCTGATGATCCGGATGCGCCGATTGTCGGATCGGTTCGTCAAGGTGAAGTCGACGCGCGCGGCCGAGTCCAACTGATCACCTGATCGGCAGCACGTCCGATACCAGCCATGCGCCGCCGCGCTTGGTCAGCGCCACCCGCAGCGCGGGCGCCGACCGGCTGGCCGGCTGGCCCGGCGCGTTCTGGGTGACCCGCAGGATCACCGCCACGCTGGCCGCCGACGGCCCGAGGGCCTCGACGCCGGCCGCCAGCGTCGCGGCCTGAGCGGTGACGTTGTGCTGGGCGAGCTCGGCGCTGGTCTTCGTGTACTGCTCCTTGAACGCGGCGGCGTGGTCGGGGACGATCAGCGCCGTGGCGCGGTCGATGGAGCTGTCCGGGGCGCCCGGGGTGAACGACGCCATCGCCTCCGCCATGCCCGTGGCGACCCGAACCACGTCGCGGGAGTCGTCCTTGAACTCGCGGTCCGAGCGCGTCCAGTGCGTGTATCCGGTGACCACCGCGGCCACCAGCGCTGCCGTGCAGAGCAAGACGACGGCCAATCGCAGGCCCGGTGCGTCGTCATCGGTACCGACGCTGACCGAATCACGGCGCAGCAGCCAGAAATTGACCCCGACACCCTCGACGATCAGCAGCACCAGCACCGAGCACGCCGAAACCCACCACAGCGGCCAGCCCAGGATCAGGCCGATCGCCAGCAACCCCGTGATCGCGGCCAGCGGGGCCAGGATGTCGAACGCGAGCAGGCGCCACAGGTTTCTCATCGGATCGATTCCAGTCCCGAGATCATCAGCTTGCCGTCCACGTTGACGACGTCGAGCCGCAGGTTCCAGTGCACCGTCTGCGGTTTGGCGCCGGCGTTCTCGCTGACCGACGTCGCGACCAGCATGACCGAATCCAGGCGGCTCGCGAAGGGCGGCAGCTTGGTGGTCACCACTGGGCGGGAAACGCCGGGCTGGGTGTCCAGGTCGTGACGCACGGCCTCGACCGCCACCGCGTCAATGCGCCCGGCGCTCTTGGACTGCAGCTTCTCCACCACCTGCTTATAGGGCTGCATGGCCGCGTCGAAGTCGGTGTTGAGTTCGCCGACCGTGCCGTCGTGCAGCCGTTGCAGGCTGGCGTCGATGTTGCCGCTGTTCATGTTGATCAGCACGCCCGTCCAGTCGGCGGCGGTTTGCATGACGCGGGTGAGGTAGCGGCGCTCGGCCGTGTCGTCGCGATGCCCGGACCAGAGGAAGAACCCGAACACGATCGCGGCCACCGACAGCACGCCGAGGACGGCCGACGCGATGCCGTACGGGGAGAACATCGGGCCGCCGGCGCCCTCCGATTCGTCGTCAAGGTCTTCGTCGGGGTCGGCGAGGTCTGCCTCTTCCGTTTCCTGGGTTGCTGGCTCGGTGCGCTCGCCGTCGGACATGGCCCGATCGTCGCACCCGACAAAGATGGAAGGATGGCGGGGTGACAGTAGAGGCCATTCGCTCGGGGATCGACCTGAGCCATGTCGACGCCAACACCCGCCCCCAGGACGACCTGTTCGGTCACGTCAACGGCCGCTGGCTGGCCGAATACGAGATCCCGGCGGACCGGGCGACCGACGGCGCGTTCCGCCACCTTTACGACCGCGCCGAGGAACAGGTGCGCGACCTGATCATCGAGGCCAGCGAGACCGGCGCGGCCCCGGGCACCGATCAGCAGCGCATCGGCGACCTCTACGCCAGCTTCCTCGACGAGGAAGCCATCGAGCGTCGCGGGCTGCAACCGCTGCTCGACGAGCTGGCCACCATCGACGAGGCCGCCGACCCGGACGCGTTGGCCGCGGCGATTGGTGCGCTTCAGCGCACGGGAGTGGGCGGCGGCGTCGGGCTGTATATCGACACCGACGCCAAGAACTCGGCCCGGTACCTGGTGCACGTCACCCAGTCCGGCATCGGATTGCCCGACGAGTCCTACTTCCGCGAAGAGCGGCACGCCGAGGTGCTGGCGGCATATCCCGGTCACATCGCGCGGATGTTCGGCTTGGTGTACGGCGCGGCGCCGGACGCGCACGCCGACACCGCGGCCCGCATCGTGGCGCTGGAGGGCAAGCTGGCCGCCGCGCACTGGGATGTGGTCAAGCGACGGGACGCCGAGCTCAGTTACAACCTGCGCACCTTCGCTGATCTGCAGACCGAAGGGCGGGGCTTCGACTGGACCGGCTGGGTTGACGCGCTGGGCGCCACACCGGAGGAATTCGCGGAAACCATTGTGCGGCAACCTGATTACCTCACCGCCTTCGCCGCCCTGTGGTCCAGCGCCGACCTGGCGGACTGGAAGGATTGGGCCCGTTGGCGGTTGATCCGTGCCCGTGCGTCCTGGTTGACCGACGAGCTGGTCGCCGCGGATTTCGACTTCTACGGCCGCCTGCTCACCGGCGCCGAGCAGATCCGGGAACGCTGGAAGCGGGCGGTGTCGCTGGTGGAACACCTGATGGGCGATGCCGTCGGAAAGCTCTATGTACAGCGGTATTTCCCGCCGGACGCCAAAGCCCGCATCGACGCGCTGGTGGAGAACCTGAAGTCGGCCTACCGGCTGTCCATCAACGAGCTGGACTGGATGACGCCGCAAACCCGGGAGCGTGCCCTGGCCAAGCTGGACAAGTTCGTCGCCAAGGTCGGCTACCCGGCGAAGTGGCGGGACTACTCCAAGGTGGTGATCGACCGCACCGACCTCTACGGCAACTTCCAGCGCGGCTACGCGGTCAACCACGACCGCGAACTCGCCAAGCTGGGCGGCCCGGTCGACAAGGACGAGTGGTTCATGACGCCCCAGACGGTCAACGCCTACTACAACCCGGGGATGAACGAAATCGTCTTTCCGGCAGCCATTCTGCAGCCGCCGTTCTTCGACGCCGAGGCCGACGACGCCGCCAACTACGGCGGGATCGGCTCGGTGATCGGGCACGAGATCGGGCACGGCTTCGACGACCAGGGCGCCAAGTACGACGGCGACGGCAACCTGGTGGACTGGTGGACCGACGCCGACCGCGCCGAATTCGGCGCTCGCACCAAGGCCCTGATCGAGCAGTACGAGGCGTACACGCCGCGCGGGCTGGACACCGGTCACCACGTCAACGGCGCCTTCACCGTCGGGGAGAACATCGGCGACCTGGGCGGCTTGTCGATCGCCCTGCTGGCCTATCAGCTGTCGCTGCAGGGCCAACCCGCGCCCGTCATCGACGGTCTCACCGGGGTGCAGCGGGTGTTCTACGGCTGGGCTCAGGTGTGGCGCACCAAATCCCGTCGGGCGGAAGCGATCCGGCGGTTGGCGACCGATCCGCACTCGCCGCCGGAGTTCCGCTGCAACGGCGTCATCCGCAATATGGACGCCTTTTACGAGGCGTTCGGAGTCGCCGAGGGCGACGCGTTGTTCCTCGAGCCGCAGCGGCGGGTCAGGATCTGGAACTAAGCGACCGCTTCGATGCGCGCCGGCACGTGCTTGTGCCACGGCGTGCCGGCGTAGGGGTCGCGCCACTCCGTCGAGGTGAGCGCGTTCGGGGCGACGCCCCGGACCACGGTATGCCCGTCGGCGTCGACGTAGTCGAGCCCAAACCCGTTGGGCAGGGCCGCATGTCCGGCCAGCATGGTCTCGGTGATCTCGACGGTGGCCTCGGCACTGCCGGCCGCGGTGCTGATGCGGGCGCGGCACCCGTCGACGAGTCCGAGTGCCTGGGCGTCCTCGACGCTCACGCGCAGCGCACCGTCCGCGTCGCGTTTGCGCCAGGAGGGGTCGCGGAAGATGTCGTTGGCGGTGTAGGCGCGGCGCTCGCCCACCGACAGCACGATCGGGAAATCCGGCGTGGTCAGGCGCGGCGGGGCCCCGGTCAGCGCCCGCAAATCGTCGAGCATCGCGGGGATTTCCAGCGCGATCTTGTGGTCGGCGTGGCTGATCAAAGCGAAGTCGTCCTCGTAGTTGTGGACGGTGAACGTCACCCCGGACGGGGTGTCGAGGATTGCGTCGAACAGCGCGTTGCCGTCGGCGTGACCGGCGCGGCGCACCGCCTCGGGATAGGTCAGCGCGGCCTTCTGGGCGAGCCCCCACAGCGCGGCCGCGCCGCGCAGGCCGTCCGGCAGCGTGGGCCCGAGCGTCTCGTAGAGGACATAGGGAAGCAGCTTGGCGACGGTCGGGTTGGTCGCGGTGGCGGTCAGGAAGGCTTCGGTGTAGGCCGCTCGCCCGCGCCGGGCGGCTTCGGACAGTGGCCGCAGATCCTTGTCGTCGACCACGCCCAGGGCGCGCACCAGCCGAGCCCAGATCTCCGGCTCGGGCAGCGTCCCCGGCAGCGGTTCGAGTAACGGCCGGCGCAGCTGAAAAGCGTTGTGCGGGAACTCTAGATTGAAGAATGTGGCTTCCGGCTTCTCGAACTGGGACGCAGCGGGCAGCACGTAGTGCGCGAGCCGGGCGGTCTCGGTCATCGCGACGTCGATGACGACCATCAGTTCCAGCGCTTTGAAGGCCTCCCGGCAGGCGGCCGAGTTGGCCAGCGAATGCGCGGGATTGCTGCTCTCCACGATCATGGCCCGGAACCGGTCCGGGTGGTCGGTCAGGATCTCCTCGGGCACGACGTTGCTGGGCACCAATCCGGAGATGATGGGGGCGCCGGTCACCGGGGTGCGCCCGGAGAACTGGCCGAACAGCGGCCCGAAGGCCGAATGTAGATGCTGGCCACCCTTTTTCGCGAAGTTGCCGGTGAATATCCACAGCAGCTTGTTCAGGTACGAGCAGAGCGTGCTGTTGGGCGCCTGCTGCACGCCGAGATCCTCGAATACCGAGACGCTGTCCGCGGCGGCGATGCGCCGCGCCGCCGCGCGCAACAACTCCTCGTCCACCCCGCACCGTTGCGCGTAGTCGGCAACCGGCACCTCGCGCAGCTCGGCGCGGACGGCGTCGGCGCCGCGCACGTGTTCGGCCAGAAACGTTTCGTCACAGAGGTTTTCCTGGACCAGGACGGCCGCCAGCGCGGCCAGGCACCACGCGTCGGTGCCGGGTTGCACCCGTAGATGAAAGTCGGACATCTTGGCGGTGTCGGTGACGACCGGATCGATGACGATCATCGACCGGTCCGGGTCCTTGGCGATCTCGTTGAGCACCACCCGGGCGCGGGGAAAGCTCTGCGACATCCACGGGTTCTTCCCGACGAACACTGACACTTCGGCGTGCTCGAATTCGCCCCGCGTGTGACCGCCGTACAGCTGAGTGTCGATCCAGGCTTCACCGGTCTTCTCCTGCGCCAGGGCATTTGACCGGTATCGCGAGCCGAGGGCTTTGAGGAAGGCGCCGCTGTAGGCACCGCCCAGGTGATTGCCCTGCCCGCCACCGCCGTAGTAGAAGATCTTGTCTCCGCCGTAGGCGTCGCGGATGTGCTTGAACCCGTCGGCGATCTCGACAATCGCGGTGTCCCAGTCGATTTCCTCGAAAGTGCCGTCGGCGCGCCGGCGCAGCGGAGAGGTCAATCGGGCGCCGCTGTTTTGATAGTGGTCCAGCCGCAAGGCTTTGTTGCAGGTGTAACCCTGCGACGCCGGGTGGGCCTTGTCGCCCCGGATGCGGGCCAGCTTCCGATCTTCGACTTGGACGACGATGCCGCAGTTGCACTCGCAGAGGATGCACGCCGTGGGCTTCCATTCACCGGTCATCGCGGGAGGTCCTTTCCGTTCGCCTCGGCCGACAGCAGGTCACGTAGCTGGCGGTGCACGACGTCGAGGGGGCTCAGGTCGCGCCGCACCCGGGCCAGCACGATCGCGCCCTCCAGCGCGGTGGTGGCCAGCATCGCCAAGTCGCCGGCCCGTGCGCGCGGTATCCCGTCGGCGACGAAGCGCTGCGCGATCAGGTCGGTCCAGCGGTCGAACACCGACGCCGCCCGTTCGACGACGGGCGCCATGCGCTCTTCCTCGCCGGCCTCCACGGAAACCGCGACCACGGGGCAGCCCGCGCGGAAGTCGCTGTCGAGCAACTGGCGGCGATACTTGTCGATGAGGGTGTCCATCAGCTGGGGGCCGTTTTCAGCTTCGGCGATGATCGCGGCGACGTGCTCGCCGGCGTAATCCACCGCCTCGCAGAGCAGTTGGGTCCGGCCGCCCGGGAAGTAGTGATAGGCCGATCCGCGCGGTGCGCGGCTGTGCTCGAGGACGTCCGAGATCGCGGTGGCGTGGGCCCCTCGCTCCCTGATCAACAACGCGGCCGAGATCACCATCCGCTCGCGTGGACTGCGCATCGCCGCTCCTTCGGGCCGCTTGGTTATGTATGTTGCTATACATAATGCGCGGCGCGCAAGGGGTACCACGAGCAGACACAAGATCGCCCATTCCGAGCCGGAATTGGGCGATCTTGTGTCTTGTCGGTTAAGCCGTCAGTTGATCCAGTCGGCGGAGCCGTCGTTCTTCTTGTAATTGCCGCCGCTGGAGTTCTTCACGACGATGGGATCACCCGGGCCGAAGTTGTCGAAGAACCACTTGGCGTTGGTGGGGCTGATGTTGATGCAGCCGTGGCTGACGTCGCGCTTGCCCTGATCGTCGACCGACCACGGCGCGCTGTGCACATAGTCGCCGACGTTGTCGAAGCGGACCGCGTCCTCCACCGTCACCTTGTAGCCGTAGGTCGAGTTGACCGGGACCCCGTAGGTCGACGAGTCCATCACCACCGACGCCTTCTTGTCCTGCACGTAGTAGGTGCCATTGGGCGTCTGGTGGTTGCCGGACGTCATGCCCATCGACATCGGGAAGGTCTTCTCCACGGTGCCGTTGCGGGTGATGGTCAGCTGATGGGTGGCGTCGTCAGCCGTGGCCACCAGCGTGTCGCCGGTCTGGAAGTTGGTGACTGTGCCCCCGGCGTCGACGGTCACCGCGGTGTGCGCGGGCCAGAAGCTCAGCGGACGCCAGCGCAGCTGGGTCGGGGTCATCCAGTAGAACTTGCCCGGCACCGGCGGCACGGACGAGACGTGGACCGCATCGATGGCCGCGCCGGCGTCGTCAACCGTTCCGGGGAAGTTGATGATGATCGGCTGGGCCACCCCGACCGTCGAGCCGGTTTTCGGGACGAATGTCGGCGGCCCGAACGGGGCCTTCCCGGTGAACGGGGTGGGGTTCTGCCCCGCGGCCGAGGCGGCCGCCGGCTGCGCCATCGGGGGCATCCACGGCGGCGGTGCCGGGGCGTCGGGCGGAGGCGGCGGCGCGAACGGGTCGGGCGGCGGCGCGGGCGGCCCGGGTGGGCCCGCCACCACGCCCGGATCACCGGGGGCCGGGTCCGGGTCCGCAAGCGCCGGAGCGGCGCTTAGGACCAGTGCCAAACCCATGACAGAAGCCAATCCGGCTGCGTTCAGGGCGGTCCAAGACCGCCCTCGCATCCAGCCCGACATATGCATCCCTCCACGCTCGAGTACCTGACCCAGTGTGGCATAGGGCGCACTCCAGCTAACGCATTCCGGGTTGCCGGGTGCCGGGTTTCGGCCGCATTTGCGCCGTTGAGCTGGTCAGCTATGAATCGCGTGAGGTTGTCGGCGCAACGTCGAGCGCCTGGCGGTTGGCCGCCGCACCGACCAGCGCGGCAGCCATCAAACCGGCCGACGCGGCCAGCATCAGGACGACGCTGCGCTCATAGAGCAGGCCGCCGGCGAGCGCGCCCGCCATGATGCCCACCTGAAACGCCGTCACGTACAGCCCCGACGCCCCGTCGGGATCGTCGGCGCCACTGCGCATCGCGGCGGACTGCATCATCGGCGACACGGCGGTGGCCATCGCCCCCCAGAGCACGATCGCGGCCGTCCCGATCAAGGCCGCCGCCGCGGCGGGCTTGCCACCCAGCGCCAGCGCGGTCAGCACGACGAGTGCGGCCGTCAGGCCGAACATGCAACCGATGATCGCCCCTTTGGGCCGGCGGTCGAGTGGCCGCGCCACCAGGCCGACGGCGAGCACCCCGGCGGCGCCGTAAGCGGCCAGCACCCACGCGAGGTTGGGCCCGCGCACGCCGACGACTTCGCGGATGATCTCGACGATGTAGGTGTACGAGACGAAATGACCGGTCACGCCGATCATGGTGATGATGCTGACGATGATCAGCCGGCGGTTGCGGTGGTGGCGGGCCCGGGGCCCCACGCACTCGAGCTGGTCCGCGGTCAGCACCATCTGCGGCAACATCACCCGGGCGGCCACCGTGACGATGGCGGCCGCCACGGTCACGCACACCACCGCCAGGCGCCAGCCCCACATCAGGCTCATCGCCGCGGTCAGCGGGCTTCCGACGACCAGCGCCAGGCTGGTCCCGATGTAGATCGACATCGTCGCGCGGCCGGCGTGGCTGGGCGGTACCAGCCGGGTCGCGATCGGCGCGATGACCGACCAGAGCAGGCCGTGGGTGATCGCGCAGAGCACGCGACCGGCGGCCAGCACCGCGAAGGTGGGCGCCAGCGCGGAGATCACCTGGGAGACGGTCAGGCAGGTCAGGCTCAGGACCAGCACCCGGCGGCGCGGCAGGTGCGCGGTCCAGCGCACCAGCGGGATCGTGGTCAGGGCCGCCACCAGGGCGTACCACGACAACAGGGTGCCCACCAGCACCAGGCTGACGTGCAGGTTGCGGGCGATCGCCGGCAGCGCGCCGACGGGCAGGATCTCGGCGGTGACATAGATGAACGCCGCCGCGGCCAGCACGACGAGCTGGGCGGCGATCCGTGGGGTCCACGTTCGCGCGGCAGCGGCAGCATTGGATTCGGCAGTCATGGCGTCGGTATCGGCCGGGCTACCCAGTTCCTGGGTTGTCGCGCCTAATGCGATCACACTGCCTTAGCGTACGGACCGCAACTACGGCTCCCCCCTTGTCAGGGCCGGAGCTCGGGTCTCAACTCGGTCACCAATCAGGAACGAACCAGGCGCGCGATGGCGGCGGAGGCTTCGGCGAGCTTGTGATCGGCGTCGTCGCCGCCCTCGGCCACGGCCCGGGTGACGCAGTGGTTGAGGTGCTCGTCAAGCAGGTTCAGCGCGACGGAACGCAGCGCGCTGTTCACCGCGCTGATCTGGGTGAGGACGTCGATGCAGTACTTGTCTTCCTCGATCATCCGGGCGATGCCCCGCACCTGACCCTCGATGCGCCGCAGCCGCTTGGCGTAGTTGTCCTTCTGCTGCGAATATCCGTGCTCGTTCGTCATCGCCCTGCCTCACCCTCTGCCGCTACGCGCCCGCCGGCGCCACCAATCCACTTTATACCCCGCCCGGGTATGACCCGCGGATTTGCCGTCCGTCCAGTTCACGCATACTTGCAGGATGGCCACCACACCCGATGCGACCGGAACCGCCGACATCAAACCGCGCAGTCGTGACGTAACCGACGGCCTGGAGAAGGCCGCCGCGCGCGGCATGTTGCGGGCGGTCGGCATGGGTGACGAGGACTTCGCCAAGCCGCAGATCGGGGTGGCGTCGTCATGGAACGAGATCACCCCGTGCAACCTCTCGCTGGACCGGCTCGCCAAGGCGGTCAAGGAAGGGGTGTTCGCGGCCGGCGGCTACCCGCTCGAGTTCGGGACGATCTCGGTTTCCGACGGCATCTCGATGGGCCACGAGGGGATGCACTTCTCGCTGGTGTCGCGCGAGGTGATCGCGGACAGCGTCGAGACCGTGATGCAGGCCGAGCGCCTCGACGGGTCGGTGCTGCTGGCCGGGTGCGACAAGTCGCTGCCCGGGATGCTGATGGCCGCCGCCCGGCTGGATCTGGCGGCGGTGTTCCTGTATGCGGGCTCGATCCTGCCCGGGCGAGCCAAGCTGTCCGACGGCACGGAACGCGAGGTCACCATCATCGACGCGTTCGAGGCCGTGGGCGCGTGCGCCCGCGGATTGATGTCCCGTGAGGACGTCGACGCCATCGAGCGCGCGATCTGTCCCAGCGAGGGTGCGTGCGGCGGCATGTACACCGCCAACACGATGGCCAGCGCCGCGGAGGCCCTCGGCATGTCGCTGCCCGGCAGCGCGGCCCCGCCGGCCACCGATTACCGCCGCGACGGGTTCGCCCGCCGCAGCGGCCAGGCCGTCGTGGAGTTGCTGCGCCGCGGCATCACCGCCCGCGACATCCTCACCAAGGAGGCGTTCGAGAACGCCATCGCGGTGGTGATGGCGTTCGGTGGGTCGACCAACGCCGTGCTGCACCTGCTGGCGATCGCACACGAGGCCGCCGTCGAGTTGTCGCTCGACGACTTCAGCCGGATCGGTTCGAAGGTTCCGCACCTGGCCGACGTCAAACCGTTCGGCCGCCATGTCATGTCGCACGTCGACCAGATCGGCGGCGTTCCGGTGGCGATGAAGGCGCTGCTGGATGCGGGCCTGCTGCACGGCGATTGCCTGACCGTGACGGGCCGGACCGTTGCGGAGAACCTGGCCGCGATCGACCCGCCCGACCCGGACGGCAAGGTACTGCGGGCCCTGGACAATCCCATCCACCCGACCGGCGGCATCACGATCCTGCGTGGGTCGCTGGCGCCCGAGGGCGCGGTGGTCAAGTCCGCCGGCTTCGACTCCGACGTCTTCGAAGGCACGGCAAGGGTTTTCGACGGTGAGCGCGCCGCGCTGGACGCTCTGGAGGACGGCACGATCACCAAGGGCGATGCCGTGGTGATTCGCTACGAGGGCCCCAAGGGCGGACCCGGAATGCGGGAAATGCTCGCGATCACCGGCGCGATCAAGGGTGCCGGCCTGGGCAAGGACGTGCTGCTGCTGACCGACGGCCGCTTCTCCGGCGGGACGACCGGCCTGTGCGTCGGCCACATCGCACCCGAGGCGGTCGACGCCGGGCCGATCGCCTTCCTGCGCGACGGCGACCCCATCCGCCTGGATGTTGCGAACCGGGTCCTCGACGTCCTGGTCGATCCGGCCGAATTCGATTCCCGGCGAAAGGGTTTCGCTCCTCCCCCGCCGCGGTACCAGACCGGCGTACTGGCGAAGTACGTCAAGCTGGTGAGCTCGGCGGCGAACGGCGCGGTCTGCGGTTAGCTCCGATCGCCGCTTCGCTCAACGGGTTTGGAAACTATGCGTGGGTGGCCGCCGCGCGTGTGCGCCTGCCGAAGTAGGTCGCGTTGAGACCCAACAGCGTCAACAACGCACCGGCGACGATGTTCGACCACATCATGCCCGCGGTCAGCGCCACACCCGGCAGAATCCACAGCGAGACGATGACCCACACACCGAGCACCGGCATCGTCCAGGTCATGCCGTGTGCGCGGTCGAGCGCCGTGGCGAACCCGTACGCCAAGAACGCCGCGGCGATTCCGGCAACCAGGTTGGACGTGGCGAGCGATCCCGTCGCGCTGAAACCCACCATCCACGGTGACGCGGCCACATACAGGCCGGTCAGCAACGCCAGCCCAAAGGTGACGTGCGCACTCATCGACTCGGCGACGCGGTCATAGCTCGCGCGCAAAGCCAACAAATCCGGGTGGTGATCGATTGATGAATGGACTGTACTCATTTTGTGACCTTTCTGTTATGCAGCAAGCCCGTTGTGTAGCAAGCACTGTGGGCCGTCTGCACCCATCCATCTGCCGTCAAGATTACGCTCGATCGCGCCGCGCCAGCAACGAAATCGAGCCCGCCAGAGGACGGATTGGCCTGGCGCGTAGCGTCGTAAGACGTGGACATCGCGGACCGGCTGCGCCTGGATGTTCCGGTCGCGCAGGCGGGTATGGGCGGCGGCCTGGCGGGCGGGGCGCTGGCGGGTGCGGTCGCCCAGGCGGGTGGCCTCGGCACCCTGGGCCTGGCCACGCCGCGCCAACTGCGGGCGGCCATCGATCAGGTTCGGGAGCGGGCGCCGGGCCGGGCTATCGCAGTGAACCTGTTGATGCCGTTCGTGCACCGCTCGCACGTCGCGGTCTGTGTCGACGCCGGCGTCGACGTCGTCGTGCTGGCGTTCGGTGAGAAGCGGGGACTCGTCGCGCACCTTCGCGATGCCGGCATCTTCGTCTTCGTGATGGTCGGTACCGCGGCACAAGCCGGCGCCGCCATCGGTTGGGGCGCCGACGGTTTGATCGCGCAGGGCCGCGAGGCCGGTGGCCACCTCGTCGGCACCATGCCGGCACTGCGGTTCCTGCCGCAGGCGCTGGCGGCGGCCGGCGGCCGCCCGGTCTTTCTCGCCGGCGGTATCGCCACCGGCGCCGACACCCGGGCCGCCCTGGCGGCGGGCGCCAGCGGCGTCGTCGCCGGGACGCGATTCCTGATGACGCACGAAGCCAACGCCAACCGGGAGTATCAGCGGCGAGTAGCCCAGGCGGACAAGACGATCGAGACCAACCTCTTCGGACTGAGCTGGCCGCTGCGGCATCGCGTCGTGCCCAACGCCGCGACGCGGCGCTGGTGCCGCGACGACGGCTGGGCAAAGGCTTTGCCGGCGTCCGTCAACGCGGCCAGCCGCTCGATGGCCGCGCTGGGCTACTTCGACGCCGGCGCATTGATGCGCCTGCAGTCGGTGGGCCGCCCGCTGTTCACCCCGCTGGCACCGCTCGCCACGATGCCCGATGCGTGGGTGGACCGCGCGGCGCTGTACGCCGGTGAAACAGCGCTGCGCATCGGCGAACTCACCTCCGCCGCCCAGGCGGTCGCCGACCTCGGCCCACGCTGATCGGCGCTAGCGCACCAGCGCAAGCGCGAAGCCATCCCAGCGCTTGGCCCCCACCGTCTGGATCACCGCCGTGTCCAGTCGCGGGTGCTCACCCATCAGCTCCAGCGTCTCGCGCACCGCCCGCGCCTGGGCGTTGTCCTGCGGGTCCAAAACCTGCCCCTCTCGAATGACGTTGTCTGCCACGATGACTGCGCCGGGACGGGCCAGCCGGACCGCCCACTGCAGGTACGCGACATAGTTCTCCTTATCGGCGTCGATGAACACCAGGTCGAACGGGCCGCCGTTCAATGTCGGCAGCGTGTCCAGTGCGGCGCCCACTAGCACCTCCACCCGGTCGGCGAGACCCGCCCGCTCCAAGTTGGCCCGCGCGACCTCGGCGTGCTTGGGTTCGTATTCGAGCGTCACCACCCGGCCCTGCGGGCCGGCACCGCGGGCCAGCCAGATCGTGCTGAAGCCGCCCAGCGTGCCGATCTCGAGGATGCGCCGCGCCTGGATGGTCCCGGCCAACAGGCTCAGAAACTTGCCCTGCTGGGCCGACACGGCGATCTGCGGTAACCCCGCGGCGTCGCTGGCTTCCAGTGCCGCGCGCAGGGCCGGGTCGTCGCCAACCACGGTGTTGTCCAGAAAAGCGTCCACGTCTTGGGGGGTCGGTTTCTGCGTCATGTGGTCAACGCTAGCCGCGCGAGGCCGCCCCGGCAGTGACGGTCCGATCGGTATCGGACGGGTCACGACCATTTACCGGATACCCATGGGGGGTATATAGTGGCGTTGTGGTCGATCACAGCCGTAAGAGTCCACGACAAAGAAATGGGTGAGTGAAATGGCAAATTACGAAGCAGGCACCGAACTGACCTGCGGCCACGAGGGCTGCGGGTGTCGCGTTCGTATCGAGGTCCCCTGCCACTGCGCCGGTTCGGGCGAGCCGTACCGCTGCACCTGCGGCGACGAGCTGACCCCCGTCAAGTAGCCCGCTGAGGCGCGCGTCGAGTGTGCGTCCAGGGCGGCGCCACGCCGGGGGGGAACAACCCTGAGCGCACGGTCAAAGCCGTGAACGCACACTCGATGCGGCCAGCGGCCGCGGATCAGCGTCCGAACGTACGACCGGCGAGCTCTACCGTCGCCGCCAGCCGCGGCGCGACCGCCGACGCGCTGACCGCGACCAGATAACCGCCCGCCGTGATGCGCCAGCTTCCCGCATTACCGTCGTAGCGGGCGAGCAGGCGTGGATCCGCCTCGATGGTGACGCGGCGCGTGGCGCCCGGTTCCAGCTCGACTCGTTCGAATCCCAGCAGACGCAGGCATTTTCGGTCCGGAGCGGCGGTCAGGTACAGCTGCGGGACGTCGGCGCCGGCGTGGCTGGCGATGTTGACGACGCTGAAGCTGGCGGTCACCGTGTCCCCGCCGGTGACCGTCAGATCACGATACTCGAAGTCGGTGTAGGACAGGCCATGACCGAAGGCGAACATCGGGGTCTCGCCGGTGGTGGCGAACCAGCGGTAGCCGACATCGGATCCCTCGAGGTAGTCGATCGTGCTCGGCACGCCCCACGGGGCGTCGCGTCCCGGCAGCTCCGGGCGCGGCGTCTGGTCCAGGTCAACCGGAAAGGTGATCGGCAGCCTTCCCGATGGATTGGCCTGGCCGGCAAGTACTTCCGCGATGGCCCTGCCGCCGGACTGCCCCGGATACCAGGCCTGCAGGATGGCCCGGACCGAATCCCGCCAGGGCATGCTCGCCGGGTTGCCGGTTTCGAGCACCACGACGGTGTTGGGGTTGGCGTCCGCCACGGCGGAGATCAGCGCGTCCTGTCCCCAGGGCAGCGACAGGTCGGCGGTGTCGTATCCCTCCCCTTCGGCGCGGATCGCGAACACGATGGCGATGTCGGCACGTCGCGCCGCGAACACGGCCTCGGCGGGACTCACGCCGGGATCGAATTCGATTTGGGCGCTGGGGAATTGCTTTCGCAGCTCGTCCAGGGGGCTGGACGGCAGTAAGTGCAGCTTGCGCAGCCCGGCCTCCAGCCCCGAGCCGCCGATCGGGATGACGGCCGCGTAGCCGCCCGGCGGGACGACGGCGCTGGACCCGTAGCCGGCCGGCACCCCGACGTGTGCATATCCGCCGATGACGGCGATCCTCGCGGTCGACTCCGGCGCCAGGGGCAGCAGACCGCGGTTGGTCAACAGCACGATTCCCTGCCGGGCGATCCGCAACGCGATTTCGTTGTGCGCGGCCATGTCCGGCGCGGGCGCGGCTTCGGCCCGGTCGACGCCGACCGCGAACATCGACCGCAGGATCCGCCGGACCATGTCCGAGAGACGTTCGTGGGTCAGCCTGCCGTCCGCATGAGCGGCCCGCAGCGGCTCACCGAATGTCTCCGACTGCCACAGCAGCGCGTCGATTTGCGACCCACACTCTTGGTCCAGCCCCGCCAGCGCGCACTCCCACGACGGCGTGGCCCCCCAGTCGGACATGACCCAACCCCGGTATCCCCAGGCACCTTTGAGCACCGCGTTGATCAGGACGTCGTTAGCGGCGGCGTACGTTCCGTTGACCTTGTTGTAGGCGGTCATCACCGCACCCGGCTGCGCTCGCTCGATGGCGATCTCGAAGGCCAGCAGGTCGGATTCGCGATGCGCGTCGGGGTCGATGACCGCGTCCAAGAAGTGCCGATTGGTCTCGTTGCAGTTCAGCGAGAAGTGCTTGACCGTCGAGATCACACGTTGCCCCTGGATGCCGTTGATCGACTCCGCGGCGATAGTCGCGGTCAAAAGCGGGTCCTCGGAGAGGTATTCGAAGTTGCGCCCGTTGCGCGGGTCGCGCGCGAGGTTCATCGACCCCGCGAGCTGCACGTTGAACCCGCGACTGCGGGCCTCCCGGCCGATCACCTCACCCGCGGCGCGGGCCAGTGTCGGGTCGAAGCCGGCGGCCATCGCGAGCCCGGCGGGCAGCGCCGTGGCCGTGTCACCCGGGCGATAGCCCGGGTTGGTCACGCCCAGCCCGGCATCGCTCATCAGCAACGCCGGCACGCCCAGCCGCGGAACGCCCGGGACGTAGGCGGCGCTCATCGGAACCTCCGGTGGGATGCGCTCATCGCGCACCGGCCACATTTCACCGGCACCCATCACGCCGACCAGCAGCGCGAATCGCTCGTCGTCGGTCATCCGGGCTTCGACCGCATGCGCCCGGGCGTCGGCGTCACCGCCGAACGAGCTCACCGCGCACCCTCTTTCGCGTACACGACCCGGAGCACGTGCCCGAGTTCGGGCCCCATCACCAGCTCCGCCAGCTCACCGAACGTCGCGACGAACTCGGGGCCGTGTGGCGGCTCGGCCTGGCACAGGTGGTGCGCGACTTCGTGGAGCACCACCAGCTCGCGCAGCGCCCAGTCGGCGGTGTCGCGGTCGGGGACGGCGATAATGCCTGCGCCATCACGAAATTCGTAGTGGGCGGCGGTCGCGGCCCGGCGCGGGCGCACCCGCAATGGCGGGACGGCGGGCCACCGCCGGCACACCGCCGGCAAGGAAAGCACCTGGTCAACATAGCGCTGGACGGCGGAGACCGAGCCGAATCGCCCCTCCGGCGGCAGCGTGAGCTGCGCGCCGAAGAAGTCCACGGCGCGCGACCCGTGTTCGGCGGCGCGGTCGAACAGCGTCCGGACGAACTCCTCGGCGGCGTACACCTTGGCTCGCTGTGAGTCCCGCCTGGCGGACCGCTCCGGGCTCACCGGCCCAGCGGGGCGCGCGCTCCGGGCAGTTCGGGGCTGTTGCCCAGCCGCGCTCGCCGACCGGCGCGGTCGCCGGTGCGCCGCGCCGCCGACGAATAGCCGGCCGTCGCCCGGCTCACCTGATAGGTACCGCGTGCCTTCGACGCGCTCCGATAATAGTCGTGTAGCTCGATATCCTTGTCCCGCAATGCAATAGCGGTGCCCGGCGGACGCCGACGGTCCTTGGTGGCCTCGCGCCGGGCCTCGTCGCGCGCCTCCGCCAGGCGCTGGCCCACCCGCGCGCCGAAGGCCAGCTGGAAGTTGAGCCGCGCGGTGATGGTCGGGGTGGGCCGGTGCGCGCCCGACGCGAGGTAGGCATCCGACGCCCGCACCATCTGGACGACCAGGCTGGCGTACAACGCGTGCGTAGCGTCGATGTCCTCGGCGAACCCGTAGGCGTAAACGAATGTCGAATTCGACGCCACATCACAGCGCACGTCATTGGCCAAGGCGATCAACACGAACAGCTGCACATACGTCCGCAGCCCCTTGGTGCCCGCGTTGCCGATGGTGATCGTGCGCTGGGTCGGTGCCTGCGCCGGTGAGCGGTTGGCGGCGTGCGACCGCGCCACCGCCAGGTCGATCGAGGCCGCCGTCGCCAACCGCTGCGCGGCGCTCATGAAGGCGTCCGCCTCGTGCGGATTGTCGGTGCCTTCGGCCTGACGCAACAGCGCGGCGATGCGGGCCAGCATTTTGTCGTCGGTCATACGCGCCAAACTACGTGAGCGATCCGACACCCTCGGCTCAGAGCCGGGCGGTGATCCACGAGATCACGTCGCCAAGCACCTGATCGCACTCCGGCTCGTTGAAGACCTCGTGGTAAAGCCCCGGGTAGACCTTCAATTGGACGTCGGTGGAACCCACGCACTCGACCAGCCGCCGGCTACCGGCGACGGGGATCAGACGGTCGTCGGAGCCGTGCACCACCAGCAGCGGCGCCGTCAGCGCAGGCGCGCGCTCCGGCATCGTCTCGCCGACCTGTAGCAGGGCCCGACCGATGCCGGCCGGGACCTTGCCGTGGTACACCAGCGGATCGTTCTTGTAGGCCTCCACGACCGCGGGGTCCCGGGAGATGGCGTCGACGTCGAGCTCCTGTACCGGCAGCCCGGGCACCAGGGCGCCGAGCACGCGGGCGGCCAGCACCATCAGCGGCGACACCTGATCCTGGGCCGCCACGGCCGGCCCCGACAGCACCATCAGGTCGTAGTTGTCGGGCCGTTCCACGCCGTAGGCGAACACGATGGCGCCGCCCATGCTGTGCCCGAGCACGATGCACTTGAGACCGGGATGCTCGCGGCTGGCGATCCGGACCAGGCTGTCGAAGTCCGCGGTGTACTCGGAGATGTCGCGCACCAGCACGCGCTTTCCGCCCGAGCGGCCGTGCCCGCGGTGGTCGAGCGCGTACGTGACCAGGCCCGCCTCGCCGAAACGCCGCGCGACGTGGTCGTACCGGCGGGCGTATTCACCGAGACCGTGCGACAGGACGACCACCGCGCGTGCCGGGGTGTCGGGTGTCCAGACGTCGTAAACGATGCGCACGCCACCGGATCCGTCGAAGTTCCGTTCGGCTCGGTTCACTGCACGGTCCTGGTCATTACGGGCAGCGTAATGGCTCCCGGTGCAGATCGCCCTGCCAGACACTGTCGTAGGCTCTCCCATTGTGGGGCTGCTTGCGCAAAACACCGCGAACTCCGACCTCGGCGCGGAAGTCGGCGGGGATTTCTCGGCGCATGCCGAGCCGTACCGCCGTGAGCTGCTCGCCCACTGCTACCGGATGACCGGGTCGCTGCACGACGCAGAGGATTTGGTTCAGGAAACACTGCTGCGGGCGTGGAAAGCTTACGACCGCTTCGAGGGCAAGTCCTCGATGCGGACGTGGCTGCATCGCATCGCGACCAACACCTGCCTGAGCGCGCTGGAAGGGCGGCAACGACGGCCGCTTCCGACCGGCCTGGGCGCACCCAGCGCCGACCCGACCGCCGAGCTGCAGGAGCGCCGCGAGGTGCCCTGGCTGGAGCCACTCCCGGACCTGACGAACGACCCGGCCGACCCGTCGGTCATCGTGTCCTCACGCGAGTCGGTCCGGCTGGCGTTTGTCGCGGCGCTGCAACATCTTTCGCCACGGCAGCGGGCGGTGCTGCTGCTGCGCGACGTGCTGCAGTGGAAGTCCGCCGAGGTCGCCGCGGCGATCGGCACGACCACGACCGCCGTCAACAGCCTGCTGCAGCGCGCCCGGTCCCAGCTGGACGCCGTCGGGCCCAGCGCCGGCGACCGGTTGGCGGCACCGGACGCGGCCGAGACGCAGGACCTGCTCGACCGCTACATCGCCGCCTTCGAGACCTACGACATCGACCGCCTGGTGGAGCTGTTCACCGCCGAGGCGATCTGGGAGATGCCGCCCTACACCGGTTGGTACCAGGGTGCGCGGGACATCGTCACCCTCATTCACCAGCAATGCCCCGCCGAGTCACCCGGCGACATGCGCCTCCTGCCAATGGTCGCCAACGGCCAGCCCGGCGCCGCGATGTACATGCGCGCCGGGGACCGGCACGTCCCCTTCCAGTTGCACGTGCTGGACGTGCGCGGCGACCGGGTGTCACATGTGGTCGCCTTCCTCGACGACAAGTTGTTCGCGAAGTTCGGCCTGCCCGATTCGCTATGACCGACCCGCTCGACGTCACACCCGCACCCGGGCGGCCCCTGCTGCTGCTGGGCGCTTTCGACCTCGCCGACGTGGGCTACCGCGCGACGGAGTTCTTCGTCGCCGGGACCGCTACGTCCTACGCCCCCGTCTCGGCGCTGGAGTCCGACGGGCGGTGGAGCGTAACGACCTCCGCGACAGCGGATTACACCACCCGCGTGGTGGTGCTGACACCCGCGGATCCGGCGCGGTTCAACGGGACGGTGCTGGTCGAATGGCTCAACGTGAGCGGCGGTCTCGACGCTCCCGCGGTGTGGATGATGGCGCACCGGGAGATCATTCGCGCGGGCTACGCGTACATCGCCGTCTCGGCCCAGCGCGTCGGGATCGATGGTGGCGCGAGTCTGCTCGGGGTCGACATGTCGCTGAAGAGCCAGGACCCGACGCGCTACGCGCCCCTGCACCATCCGGGTGACGCCTTCTCCTACGACATCTTTTCTCAAATCGGCAGCCTCATCAAAAGCCCCCGCGGCGCAACGCTTTTGGGTGACCTGCGGGCCCGGCACGTCATGGCGCTGGGCGAGTCGCAATCGGCGATGTTCCTCACCACCTACGTCAACGCGGTCGACCCGCTGGCCGCGGTGTACGACGGCTTCTTCGTCCATTCCAGGTTCGGCCCCGCCGCGCCGCTCGACGGAAGCTCCATCTTCGACGGAACCGGCACACCCCAGGCCGTCGCGTTCCGCCCGGACCTGCGGGTGCCGTTGCTGACGATCATCACCGAGACCGATCTCTTCGGGGGCGCACGGGAGGGCTATTACTTCGCCAGGCAACCGGACAACCAATGGCTGCGCGTCTGGGAGATTCCCGGCGCCGCGCACGCCGACAACTACACCATCCAGGTGGCGCCGATCGACAGCGGCTCGGCACCGCTCACGCACCTCGTCGCGGCCTATGCGCCAACCAACGTGCTTTTGGGCCAACGCTTTTCGCATAACATCAACTTCGCCCCGCAGCACCACTACGTCGTGCAGGCGGCGCTCGCCGCGCTGAACACCTGGGTGGACACCGGTGCTCCAGCGCCCAGCGCGGCGCCCATGCAGGTGCGCGATGCCTATGGGCCGCTACCCGTTCCGGATGCCAACGGCCTGGCGCTGGGCGGCGTCCGAACACCCTGGGTGGACGTGCCGGTCGCACGAACTTCCGGGCTCGGCGGCGACGGGGGCGTCATGGCCGGGCTCTTCGGGTCCGGCGAACTCTTCGACGCCGACACGCTGCGCCGGCTCTACCCGGGGGGAATGGCGCAGTACCTGGAACGCTTCACCGCCGCCCTCGATGCGTCGATCAGCAGCGGGTTCATCCTCGCGGCGGACCGAGCCGAGATCCTCGAGCTGGCGGCCGCCACCTATCCCGGCGACCGCCCCTAGAACAGGCGGCTGTCCGGCGGCGGTCCCGCCACCGGGCGGACCAGCCCGGCCCCGGTGGTCAGCGGCAGATCCAGCGCCGAAAGCAGCCCGGGTGGGGCCGCGCAGACGGCGGGGATGGCGTTGACCATCCGCGAGGCGCCGGCGATGCGCGCACCCAGGTCGTGGTCGTGGTCCTCGGCCATCTCGAATTCACACCGCATGCTTGGTGATCCCTCGATCTCCACCCGATACAGGCCGCGTCCGGACGCGGCCCCGTAGCCGAGGTCCTTCGGCGGGATCGTGATGTTCGGTTGCGGCCAGTCCGGCGCGACGTCGTCGCGCATCCGGGTCACGTGGTCGAGGATGAAAGTTGGCTTGCCCCCGACGTATCCGGTCAACGTCGAGCGCATGGCCGCGATGGTCCCGGCGGCGACGTGGCCGGTGGGCGTGTCGAAGGCCTCGGCGGCGGGAATGCGTTCGTTGCTTTCCTCGATGTTGTCGATCTTGACCCCCAGGCCGGCGGCGAGCTGGTGCAGAACGGGGCCCCAGCCGAAGGTGAACATCCCGGGCTGGGCCGCAAACGCCTGGTACTCCGGCGGCTTGCCGAAGCCGAGAATCTCGTACACCGCCGCCTGGTCGGGATAGGTGGCGTAGTTGAACATCTCCGTCACCCGAACCGAGTCGATCGACCGGGAAACCCCGGTAAGCACCAGCGGCAGAACGTCATTGGCGAACCCGGAGTCGATCCCGGTGGTAAAGAACGACGCACCGCCGTCGCGTGCCGCCTGGCGCAGCGGGTCGGTGAAAGCGGCGTCGACACCGTCGGGATAGACCAGCGGCACCACCGAACACGACACCACGTTCTTACCGGCCCGCAGGATCGAGACCATGTCCCCGACGGCCTCCAGCGGTCGCAGGTTGGCGCCGGCGGCGTAGACCACCGCGTCGGCCTCGCCGGCGAGCAGCGCCGCCGGGTCCTGGGTGGCGACCACCCCGACCGGCCCGGTCCCGCACAGCTCCCCCGCGTCGCGGCCCGCCTTGGCGTCGCTGTGCACGACGAGATCGACGAGCTGCAACTCCGGGTGGTCGATCACGCCGCGTAGCGCGATCACCCCCATGGAGCCCGGCCCCCACACTCCCACCTTGATCATGACGGACTTTCTCCTAATATTAGGACAGTTGTCCTTGTATTTTGGACGGATCGTAGGGAGGTGCGCATCGGTACGTCAACCGCCAAATCACCGCCCACCGCCCGTGTGATGGATGTGCTTGCCGCGCTTGCGGATTCCCCACACGCGCTGGCGTCGGCTGAGCTGGCGAAGCGCTGCGCGATCAGCACCTCCACCTGCGCCCTGGTCCTGGCCGAGCTGGAGGGGCGGGCCTGGGTGGCACGCCGCGAAGATCGCCGGTACGTGCTGGGCAGCGGCCTGTTCGGGCTGGTGCACGGTCTGCGCGAGCAGTTCCCGTTGCTGGACCGGGGCCGCGAGGCGCTGCGGTTCCTGCACGAGACGCTGGGCGCCGGCTGCTCGATGTCGAGAATCGGCGGCCGCCACCTGACCACCGTCGACGCGGTCGGCCATGGCACCGACGGCGGGCAGGCCGTCGGCCAGCGCTTCCCCATCGACCCGCCGTTCGGCCTCGTGGCGATGGCCTGGCGCGAGGAGGACTTCGTCCACGCCTGGCTGCAACGAGTGATGCCGCGACTGACCCGGGCGGAAATCGCGCAACATCAGCGGGTGCTCGCCGATATCCGCGCCCGTGGGTACGGGGCCTGGCGCTTCGACGACACCCACCAGTCGCTGCACAACCGGCTGGTGGACGTGCTCGCTTCCCTGGAGCCGACGGCCCGGGTCACCCGCCAGCTCACCACCCTGATGACGATGGTGACGCTGCAATCCGTGACCGATACGCTCGAAAGTGATTTGGCCGCAGCTGAATTCGTTGTCCTGCCGATCTTCGGGCCGGACGGCCAGCCGGAGTACCAGATCGAGATCCACCTCGGCCGGCCCGCCGCGCTGACCCTGCCCGAGCTCGACGCCGCCCTCCGGCATGCCCAGGGGCTACTCACCGCGACGGTGGCCTGACCGCGCCGCCGATTAGGCTGACGGCATGGCGGCCCACGCGGAGGTTCGTCGCGCCGACGCGCGGGCGGTCACCACCACGCCCTGGCTGACCTCCCGGCACTCGTTCTCGTTCGGCGACCACTACGACCCGGACAACACCCACCACGGACTACTCCTGGTGAACAATGACGACATCGTCGCGCCCGGAACCGGATTCGACACGCATCCGCACCGGGACATCGAGATCGTGACCTGGGTCTTGCGGGGTCAACTGGCACATCAGGACTCGATCGGCAATAGCGGCGTCATCTACCCGGGCCTCGCCCAGCGCATGTCGGCGGGCAGCGGGATCCTGCATTCGGAGAAGAACGACTCCTCCACGCAGCCAGTGCATTTCGTGCAGATGTGGGTGGTCCCCGACGAGGCCGGCATCGCCCCGGGCTATCAACAGCGCGAGATCGACGCGAACGTTCTGGAGGGCACACTCGTGACGGTCGCCTCGGGCATGCGCGGGCAAGACGGGGCGATCACCCTGCACAACCGCAATGCCGCGCTGCACGCTGCGCGGTTGCGGACCGGTGACGCGGTGAGCCTCCCCCAAGCGCCCTATTTGCACCTATACCTGGCCCGGGGCGCGGCCACCTGCGAAGGTGTGGGCGACCTGCGGGAGGGTGACGCCGTTCGGTTCACCGACGGTGCCGGCCGGCGGGTGACGGCGAAGGAGCCGTCGGAACTACTGGTCTGGGAGATGCACGCGAAGCTCGGCGACTGAGCCCATAGAGTGGGCGTGACAGACAGGAGCCGGCATGTCTCAATCGCGACCGCAGCACGCGGCGCCGAATCCCAACCGGAACATCAAAGCGGTGCGGACCGTGCGGTTCTGGGCAGCGCCGCTCGTCATCACGCTGGCGCTGATGGCGGCGTTGTGCGCGCTGTACCTGGGCGGCATCTTGAACCCGATGACCAACCTGCGGCACTTCCCCGTCGCGGTGGTGAACGAGGATGCCGGGCCGGGGGGCGCGGAGTTGACCAGCCGCTTGGTGAACGGTCTGGACAAGAACAAGTTTGACGTCCGCGTGCTCACCCGTGACGCGGCCAGGCATCAGCTGGACACCGGCCAGGTGTACGGTTCGGTGCTGATACCTCCGAGCTTCTCGTCGAAGCTGCGCGACCTGGGGACGAGTGCGTTACTGCCCGGGCCTGCGGAACGGCCCGTGATCACGATTTCGACCAACCCGCGGGCCGGAACGATGGGTTCCAGCATCGCCGGCCAGACCCTGAACATGGCGATGGGCCAGGCCAATGGCGAGGTGGGCGAACGGCTGATCGCGCAAGTCAAGGCGCAGACGGGCGGCGCTCCGCTCGCCGGTGCCGCGGAGGAGGGCCTGTCCTCCCCGATCGAAATCGAGTCGACCGCGTACAACCCGCTGCCCAACGGCACCGGCAACGGGCTGTCGGCCTTCTACTACGCGCTCTTGCTCCTGCTTGCGGGGTTCACCGGCAGCATCGTGGTCAGCACGCTGGTGGACGCGTTGCTCGGTTACGTGCCCGCCGAATTCGGCCCCGTGTATCGCTTCGCCGAGCAGGTCAGGATCTCGCGCTTCCAGACGCTGCTGCTCAAGTGGGCGATCATGGTGTTGCTGGGGCTGCTCACCTCGGCCGTCTACCTGGCCATCGCCCACGGGCTCGGCATGCCCATCGATCTTGGCTGGCAACTGTGGGCGTTCGGGGTGTTTGCGATCGCCGCGGTGGGCATCACCTCCAGCTCGCTGCTCTCGGTGCTGGGCACGGGCGGCCTGTTGGTCAGCATGCTGATCTTCGTGATCCTCGGGTTGCCGTCAGCCGGGGCCACCGTACCGCTGGAGGCGACGCCGCCCTTCTTCCGCTGGCTGGCCGAATTCGAGCCCATGCACCAGGTTTTCCTGGGCGCCCGGTCGCTGCTGTACTTCAAGGCGCGCGCGGACACCGGAATATCGCAGGCGCTGATCATGACGTCGATCGGTCTCGTGATCGGCCTGCTGCTGGGCGGCATCGTCACGCACCTCTACGACCGCAAGGGATTCCACCGGATTCAGGGGGCGGTCGAGATGGCGATCGCCATGGAACACCAAGCGCAACACCAGGCCGGCCAAAGCGGCAAGCACGAGCGGGCGGTCGCCCCCGAGCCCGAAAGCTCAAGCGAGCAAACGTAATTCGAACGCCGCCAGAGCGTCATCCGCCCGTTATTTAGATTGACAGTGTGACGGATGTGACTAATGATGTTGATGTTGCATCCACACCAGGGCGGAAAGGGCGATCGTGCTGACCCGACGCGCCAGCTTGCGCCGGATGGTGTCCGGCTGCACCGCCGTAGTCGCGTGCGTCGCCCTGGCGTGCACCACTGGACAGCCGGCCGCGCACGCCGCCGACGGCCGCGATCTGCTCGCCAACGCCATCAACACCACCAAGGGTTCCTACCTGGTCTACAACTTCGGCCCGGGTCACCCCGCGCCGATGCTCAACGCCGGCGGTAGCTGGTATGAGATGAGCAATGGCGGCCACCTGATGATCATCAAGAATGCGGCGGGACGGCTTTCGCCCCACCTGCTGGTGGACACCCATCAGGGCGATCAGGCCCGCTGTGAGCACAATCCCGGGGCCCGCACCGCTGAGGGGCTTTGGCAGGCATCGGAACTCTATGCGCCACTGCAAGCGTGGCAGAGGATGGGCCAACCGACGATCGCGATCAACGCGAACTTCTTCGACGTGCGCGGGCAGAAGGCCGGCTCCTGGCGCCAGACCGGCTGCAGCTCACCGCTGGGCGCCTTCGTGGACAACACCCACGGCCAGGGCCGAGCCAACCAGGCCGTCACCGGCACCGTCGCCTACCCCGGCAAGCAGGGGCTCTCCGGAGGCGGGGAAAGCTGGAGCGCCCTGACGACCATGATCCTGCCGTCCGGCGGCGCGCCGTACGTGGTGTGGCCAAAGACCAAGAGCGACTACGACTCCGCGACTCCCGTGGTCGAGGATCTGCTGAACAAGAACGAGCGGTTCGTTGCGGTATCCGGCATCGGGCTGTTGGCCCCCGGGCAGACCGGACAGCTTCACGACGGCGGACCCAGCGCCGCGCGAACGGCTTTGGCGTACTCGCGGCAGAAGGACGAGATGTACGTCTTCGAGGGCGGCAGCTACACGCCGGACAACATGCAGGACCTGTTCCGCGGCCTGGGCAGCGACAACGCCATCCTGCTCGACGGGGGCGGGTCGTCGGCCATCGTGTTGCGCCGCGACACCGGCGGCATGTGGGCCGGCGCGGGTTCGCCGCGGGGCTCGTGCGACACCCGGCAGGTGCTCTGCGATTCGCACGAGCGTGCGCTGCCCAGCTGGCTGGCCTTCAACTAGCCCGGCCGAAGCGGAAGATCAGCAGGCTGGCGGCCACCACCGCGGCCGTGACGGCGAACACCGGCGCGACGACGAATCGTGACATGGTCGCACCCAGGAATGCGCCGGCACACATCGTCAACACGACGCCGAGACGCAACGTCTGCCGTTCGCCCGTGCCGCCGGCCAGGCGGCTGTCCAGACCGAGGCTGACGATCGTCGACGTCAGCACCGTGGTGGACAGCTCCTGGATGCCGAACTGGCGGGCGCTGGAATGCTGCAGACCGAACGTGACCGCGAGGACGCCGATCATGATCAGCTTGGTGTTGTCGTGATACCGCAGGATCCCGGTGCCGGCCAGCGTCGCCAACGCCACCAAAAGGATGATCTCCGTTGCCAATACGGTGGTGATCCACCGCAACGTCCGGTCGGCGAAGTGTCGGGATATCCGGCCGCTGACGATCGTGGTGCACACGAAGGTGGGCAACGCCACCACGACCGCCGTCAGATCGATGGACGTCCTGGGCGCCAGCCAAAACCCCAGGAAGATAACGTTTCCCGTCATGTTGGCGACGAACACGTGGCCGAGCACCAGGATGCTGATCGAGTCAGCCAGGCCGGTGGCGAAGGTCAACAGCAGCAACGCCGCGACGGTCGACCGCTCCGACACCGGCGAGGAAACAGCCATGGGTCGTAGCAGACCTCGCTAGAGGTGCGGCGTCAAATCCAGCGACGTGATCGTCGTCATCCTGGTCACCAGCCAGCGGCTCTTCGCGCGCTTGAGGAACAGCCGGTAGGACAGGTACTTCAGTGACGGCACGTTCTTGGTGAGCGGGCTGGTGGACGTGGTGTTGGTGTACACGATGACAACGGCATTGGCGTCATCGATGGTCTCGACCGCCGCGCCGGTGACGTCGGTGTGGTTGGTGATCTTGGCCTGTTTGTTGGGAGCCACGATGGCGTCGACGAACTTACGGTACTGAGCCTCGAAATCCCCACTGAGGTAGCGGGACGCGCGGTCGGCGAGGGTGTCCATGTTCTCGGGCGTGTACGTCCACAGGGTGGTGATCGCGTCTGCCGCGGTCCGCGCCACTTTGAGTTTCGTCGCCGCGGCGGCACGGTCGGTCAGATACGGCTGCACCGCCGCGCCGGCGAACGCCGCCGAGCCGACGAACAGCAAAGCGGCCACGATGACGGTGATGGCCATCCGCTTGCCGGCCAGCCATTTGCGTCGTTTGCGCCCGGCGGGTTGCGACTCGGCCGGCTTGGCGTCACCATCATCGGTCGTGGATTCCGCTGCGGCAGAGGCGTCTTCGTCGGCATCCGCTGACCCGGCGCGCTCCTCGGCCGAAGCTTCCTCGGTCGCCGCCTCCTCGGCGGCGGCTAGATCACCTGCTGCAGGTTGCTGATCTTCCACTGCTTTCCTTCCTGCGTAGCGGTCGCCGTCCACCGGTTGGCGTTCTCCCAGACTTGTTTACCGTCCGGCGACTTCGAGCTGACCGAGGTGGCCACGATGACGGTGACGCTGCCGTCGTCGTTCCATCGCTCCACCCCCGCGTCCAGGACGGTGCCGGTGGCCGGTTCGGCCCGGGCCACCTGCAGCAAGATCTCATTCGCCTTGTCGCGGTACTCCTTGGCGAAGTCGCCGGTCGCCTGGGCGAGTACCCGCGTCACGTAGTCGTTGGCATGGAATGGATCGATGGAGGTGAATTGCGTCATGAAGCCGGTCACGTAGCTGAGCACTTCGCGATTCTTCGACGCGGCGCGCTCGCGGCTTTCATGGTTGATGAGCATCAGGGTGCACACCGTGATCGCGGCCGTCATGACGAGCGCGGCGAGGGCGGTGGCCAACGGCAGGCCCCACGGCCGCCCCGGCGGCAGCGGGCGCGCGACCAGCAGCGGCTCCTCGCCCGGCTGAAACTTGCGGCGGGGACTCATTTTCCGCTCCCTGGCGGTTTGGGCTTGGTCAGCACCGTCAGGTCGTCGACGAGCCAACGGCCGCCACCGTCTTTGACGAAAGTCACCCGAACGGTGGCGGAGATGTAGCGTTCATCGGGCGCCGCGCCGCGCCGGCCCTGCATGAACATCAGCATCGTCGCCCGATCGGGCGACGCCGACTGGATCGCGTGGTCGGTCACCCAGTATTCGTTGATGACCGGGTTGCCCTTTTGCACCATGTCCTGCTGGTCCGCCAGCTGCTTCCGATATTTGTCGGTGGCCAACGAGAGGGCGCGATTGAAATCGTCGTGCAACGATTTCGGGTCGTAGGTCAGCATCTGCGCGACGATCTTCGGGCCCTGCGTGTCGAGCTGTGCACGCGTCTGGTCGGTGGCCCGATCCCGCGAGAACACCGCCGCATAGCTCAACACCGCGCCGGCGAGGCACAGTCCCGCCGCGCCCAGCACCACCACCGCCGTCCACCGCCGCACGTCGAACGCCGGCTCGGCCGATTCCCGGCGCCGCGCTTCGGTGCGCAGCAGCATGTCGGCGAAGGTACGGCGCCGCGAATCCCATAGCGGCCAAAGCCATCCCACCACCGATACGGTGTCGAGCAGGTGCGCCATGTCCCGCAGCAGCAGCCCCCACGGTCCGATGGGTTCGCCATCGCGCCGCGCCACCGCGATGCCGAACAGCGCCCGCCCCACGCTCCAGCCGGTGACCGTCGGCAGCAGCAGCCGGTTGACCAACATCAGCAGGACGACGACCCCGATCACCGCGATGCACAGCCACCACCACACGCCGCCGGCCGGAACGGTGAAACCGGCCAGCGCCATCGTCGCCACCACCGCCGCGCCGGGCAGGACGTCGACGGCGAGTGCGCCGGCGCGAATGTGCCAGGGCGCCAACACCTTCCGCGGGGACTCCTGGACGGCCGTGGCCGGTGGCTTGTCGACCACCACCGTCACTTCGTCACCTGGTCGAGCTTGGCTATCTTGTATTGCCCTTCGGCCTGGGCCATTTTCACCCGCAGGCGGTACCCGGTTTCGTTCTGCGTCTGATCGTTGGCGACCTTGACGCGGACCGCGACGAGCACCTCGACCGAACCATCGGGGTTGTTGCGTTCGACCGCCGCCCGCATGTCCGACACCTGGACGTGAACGTTGGCGGCCTGGTACGCCTGAACGAGCATGCTGGTGTAGAGCAGGGCTTGCGAGCGGAAGGCGTCGGTGCCGCAGTCGATGATCTTCTGCTCACTCGCCGCCATCGCGTTGGTGTCGGGCGCCTGGGTCGCCGAAACGCAGTCGACGGCGGCCTTGAGCGCCGCGGCGTCGTTGCGGGCTATCACCTGGCTGTCGTGGTGATAACGCAATGCGAAGTATCCGCCCGCGCCCACGCCGGCGGCGCAGAGCACGAGCACCGCGGCGATGCCGGCCAACCAGCCGCGGCCCAACCGCGACGGGCGCCGTCCGGCGAGCACGCCGGGCTCGGCCTCGGATTCCGGCGGCTCGTCGGCGGCGGTTTCGGCGGCGGTTTCGGCAGGGGTCTCCTGGGTCGCGGCCTCGGGTTCCGCCGGTTCGGCTGCGGCTGCCTCGCTGGCCGACGGCTCCCCGGCCGTCGCCGCTTCATCGATCGAGCCCGTCCCGTCGGCGCGGGTCGCCTCGGTGGCGTCCTCGGGCTCGGCCGAACCCTCGGCCGTCACGTCGGGATTGGTCGGGTCGGCGGCGACCGCCGGATCCTGGTTCTTCGGACGCCGTCTGCGCAGACGACGAAGCTTCGGCATCGGTGGGGGGTTCAGCCGGCTGGCGCCAGCATCTCCTTCCATCCGTCGTCTCCTGTTCTGGCTGAGTTTTCGACGGAGTATTTAACCCCGTCTGGCCCTACCAGTTGACCGCTTTGGGGACTATAGACCGCCACGGGAGGTCCACCGGGGGTATAGACACACGGGTTGGGCTGCTGGCCGTTGCACTGCACGGTACCCGACCCCGGCCGCGACAAGGGATCGCTGGTCGGCGGGGGCGTGCCCGACACCCGGTCCGAGGGCGCCGGGTTCAGGCCGTTGTCGATTGACGGTGCCGGGATCACCTGACCCGGTTTCACCGGCTGGTCACACCGCGCCGCGGGGGCCGGACAGGTCAGGATCTGGTTGGGGTCGCCATACCAGGGGTTGGTCCCCGCCGGGACGTACGGGTGGGGGTCGCGGCATTCCCGGGGGGTGGCCGCCCGCTTGCCCTCGATGTCCGTACAGGGGATGTTGCGCGATCCGCGCACGCTGTTGGCCGGGGTGTCCATCGGAATCTTGCAGTACGTGCCCGACGGCAACGGCTGCAGGCTGGTGTCCGCCGGGGACCGCCACTCCGATGCCGGAATGAAGCCGGTCAGACACGGCGGAGGCTGGTTGATCGACAGCGCCAGGTCCAGTGCCGCCATGTTGGGGAACGGCGCGGCCACCGTCTGGGCGATCGACGCGCCCTGCGGCAGGAACACCAGGACCTGTTCCACGCCGGTGTGGTAGCGCTTGAGCAGGTCGAACACCACCTCGAGATTCGCCAGCGTCTGCGGCAGCGAATCCCGCACGTCGTTGAACACCTCGTTGACCTGGTCGGCCGTCGGCGCCGCCTGGCGCAGCACGCTTTTCACGTGCTGGTCTTCCTGCGCCGACTGCGCGCCCAGCCTGTTCAGGTTGCGCGCCCAGCGTTCGATGGCATCGCCCGACTTGACCTGGCTGTCCAGCACCGGGCCCGAGTTTTGGATGATGTCGTTGACGTCGGTGATGTTGGTTTTGAAATCGCCGACGATCGCCTGCGTGGAGTCCACCAGCCGCTGCAGGGCCGGACCCAGCCCACCCACGGATTGCGCTGTCTCGTCGAGCAATTGGGCGATCTTGTCCTTGGGCAGCACGGCGAGCCCGCGGTTGGCCGTGTCCAACGCCGGCCCGATCTCGGCGGGCACCGTGCCCTTCGTGATCGTCTGACCGTTCGACAAGAACTTGCCCGGGTTCCCGGTCGACTCCAGGTCCAGGTACTGCTCACCGACGGCCGACACCGAGTGCACGTTGGCCGTCGCGTCGGTCGGGATCTTGTAGCGGCTGTCGATGCTCATCGTCGCTTCGGCGCCCCGCTCGGTCGGCTCCACATCGGTGACCTTGCCGATGGTGATGCCGCGATACGTGACGTTCGCCGTCGGGTACAGGCCGCCCGACGCGGGCAACTCGGCCTTCAGCGTGTATCGGCCGATCCCCACCAGGCTCGGGATCTGCAGGTAGTACACCCCGAGCACGAGCAGCGAGATGACCGTCAGGATTCCGAACGCGATCAACTGGCGTCTGATGAAAGGAGTCAGCAATTCCTGTCCCCCCTTTCCACCAGTGGCCCACCGGGCGCGTCGTTCGGGTTCGGCGTGTAGCGGACGTCGGGGATCATCGTCTCGGGATCGCGCCCGAACGACTGCTCGAGCGCCCGCAGCGCCCCCGACAATCCGGTGCCGGTGAGGAACGCGTTGTCGACGGAGCTGTAGGTCACGTCGAGCGTCAGCGAGATGTTGATGTAGTCGCCGCGGAAGATCTTCGGCACGGTGTCGATGTCGAACGGCTGGGTCAGGATCAGCTTCAGCGCGCCGATCAGGTACGGCGAGCCCTTGCCCAGCTCCTTGAGCGGACACTGCAGCGCCTGCAGGTCGGTGTGCAGCGGCCCGCGGGCTTCCGACAGGTACTGGTCGGCGGCCTGGCTGAGCCGTCCCACCGCGTCGACGGCGTTGATCAGCAGGTTCTTGGTGTCGGCGAAATGCTTGAT
>NZ_LZKH01000119.1:0-50446 GCF_001672745.1 Mycobacterium sp. E1386 | reverse complement strand
CCGCCAAGCCCTCGCCGCCGCGGCGCGAATCCACGGCGTACAGCGTGCTGTCGTCGCGGCCGGCCACATAGCTGCGCGTCACCGCGGCGCCGTCACCCGCCGAGACCGCGACGTTCATGCGCAGCGCGCCGCGCTCCTCGGCGGGGGACGAAGACCCTTGGTAATGCCGGATTCCCGACGGCGCGTACACGTGGTAATCGATCTCGCGGCCGCGGTTGGCGCCGTCGATGGTGTCCGCCGGATCGCCCGCGATCGGGGCGGTGGGCAGCTTCCGGAAGCCGTACTGGTCCACCGGTGTCACCGACCTGCCATCCGAGGACAGCGCCAACAGCGTCCGCAACCCGGCATCTTCGGACAGATACGCCGGGGCGGGTCCGGCATCGAAATCGCCTACCTGGCGCAGGCTTTCGAGGTCGACCTCGGCAACCCTGCCGCGCTCGGGCTGCGGCACGAACACGATCCGGTCGTCCTTCTGGCTGATCTGCAGGTTGCGGCCGACCGGCATGGGTTCGGACACCCGCGTCCTGGCGTCGCCAGGGCGGTCACCGGCGGTGACCTCGGCCAGCCGGTGATCGTCGGTGAGCCCGACGAGGGCGTGCGCACGGTACGACCACACCGGATCGCGCAGCGGCGAGGCTACCGACCAGAGCGCGACGTCGGGCTCGCTTTCCAACGACGCTCCCGGCGCGGCGCAACCGGCCGTCACGATGAGGGCGCCCAGGATTGCCGCCCGACTGCGGACACCGGTGGCCACAAGCGTTCTCCCTTTTCCGCGACTTGGTGAGGAACTACCCACTGGTGGGCCGCCGTACCCGTTTGGTACCGAATTTCGTCGGGTAGCCGATCAGAAGCGCGCAACAGCCCGCGCGCCAAGCCGAAATGGGAAGGACACCATGGCTCAGAACGCCATCCAGTCGCCCACCGATGTGGTCGACTTTCTTGTCAGTCAACACCAGCAGATCAAGTCTTTGTTCGCCGAAACACTGGCGGCGTCCGGGAAGGAACGCGAGAAGGCGTTCGTCGAACTCCGGCGATTGCTGGCCGTCCACGAAACGGCCGAGGAGGAGATCGTGCACCCCCGGGCCAAGCGGAAGCTCTCAGACGGTGCCGCGGTGGTCGACGAGCGACTGCACGAGGAGCACGAGGCCAAGACCGTCCTGCAGAAGCTGGAGAAGCTCGACGTCGACAGCGCGGAGTTCACCCAGCTGCTCACGCAACTGCGCGACGCGGTCGTCGAGCATGCCGAGCACGAGGAGCATGACGAGTTCTCCAAGCTGGGCCAGGAATTGAGCGGCGAGGAGCTCGAACGGATGGGTCGCGCGGCCAAGCTCGCAGAGGCGATCGCGCCGACCCGGCCGCACGCCGCCGTCGAGTCGCAGACGGCCAACCTGGCCGCCGGACCGTTCGCCGCGATGCTGGACCGGGCCCGCGACGCGATCGTCGGCAAGGGCTAGTTACGGGCTAACGGGTGCCCCACTCGAGGGGGAGTGGGGCACCCGTTTGAAGGGGACACCATGGCCGCGACCAAGGCCCCGGGCGCCGACCGCTACCTACCCGAGGAGCGGGGACTGGATTCGCTGCGAGCGGCGGCCGAATGTTGCCGCGGCTGTCCGCTTTTCGCTGACGCAACCCAGACCGTCTTCGGCAACGGGAACGCCGGGGCGCCCATCATGTTGGTGGGTGAGCAGCCGGGCGACCAGGAGGACCTCGCGGGCGAGCCGTTCGTCGGGCCGGCCGGGCGGCTGCTCGACCGGGCCCTCGAAGACGCCGGCATCGAGCCGGGCCTGGCGTACGTGACGAACGCGGTCAAACACTTCAAATTCACCCGCAAGGGCGGCAAACGACGGATCCACCAAAAGCCCGGCCGCACCGAGGTGGTCGCCTGCCGCCCCTGGCTCATCGCCGAGATCGAGGCCGTGCGGCCGCAGGTCATCGTGTGTCTCGGCGCCACCGCCGCGCAATCCCTGCTGGGGGCGGACTTTCGGGTGTCCACCCAGCGGGGCCGGCACGTGCGGCTGCCCGCATCCGTCGTCGACCTGGAGCCGGAGCCGACCGTGGTGGCGACGGTGCATCCGTCGGCGGTGCTGCGCGACCGCAGCGATCGACACGAGGAGGCGTACGGACTTTTCGTCGACGACCTGCGCAGCGCGCGTTCGGGAGTCGCGGCTAGCCCTTGACCGCGAGCCCGCCGGCGAGCACCTGGGCAAAGTGCACCGGGCTGCGCTCGCCGGCCAGCTCACGGATCTGCGTGCGACAACTGAATCCGTCGGCAAGGACCAGAGTGTCGGGGCCGGCCTCGCGCAACGCGGGCAGCAGCTTGTCTTCAGCGCAGGCGACCGACACGTCGTAATGGCCCTTCTCGAAGCCGAAATTGCCTGCCAGGCCGCAACATCCGGCATCAAGTAGGTCGGTTTCCACCCCGGCGGCACCGAGCAACTTCCGTTCATGGGTGTAGCCCAGCACCGCATGCTGATGGCAGTGCTGCTGTACGACGCCGCGGGCGTTGACCGGCGACGGCTGCCAGTCGGGAGCCTTCTCGGCCAGGAGATCGCCCAGCGTGAAGGTCTGATCGGCCAGTCGGTGGGCATCCTCGTCACCGGCGAGCAGCTCCGGCATGTCGGCCCGGAACACCGCGGCGCAGCTGGGCTCCAGCACCACCACCGGTGTCCCGCTGCGCAGCGCAGGGCCCAGTGCCGTAAGCGTGCGGCGCAGAACGCGTTTGGCGACGCGAAGCTGGCCGGTGGAGATCCAGGTGAGTCCGCAGCACACGGTCCGGTTCGGGACCTCCACCTCGAAGCCGGCCGCCTCGAGGACCGCGACGGCGGCCTTGCCGACCTCGGGCTCGAAGTTGTTGACGAAGGTGTCGGGCCAGAGCATGACCGGTCCGCGCGGCTTCGCGGACCCATCGGTAGGACGGCGGGCGAACCACGTGGTGAACCTCTGGTCGGCGAAGTTCGGCATCCGCCGTTGGGGGTCGATACCGCCGAACTTCTTGAACGCCGTCGACAACCCGGGCGTGTGCGTGACGGTGTTGAGCAGGTGCGGTGCCACCGCGGCCAGCCGGGCCCACAACGGTATCCACCCCATCGAGTAGTGCGCCATGGGCCGCACCCGGCCGCGATAGTGGTGAAACAGGAATTCGGCCTTGTACGTGGCCATGTCGACGTTGACGGGGCAGTCGCTGCGACAACCCTTACAGGCCAGGCAGAGATCGAGCGCGTCGTGCACCTCGGTCGAGCGCCAACCGTCGGTGATGACGTCGCCCTCGAGCATTTCGAACAACAGCCGCGCCCGCCCCCGGGTGGAGTGCTCCTCCTCCTGCGTGGCCCGGTAACTGGGACACATCACGCCCGACTCATCCCCGCGGCATTTGCCGACGCCCACGCAGCGATCCGCCGCACGCGAGAAGCGGTGGTCGTCGTGCGGGTAGGCGAACATGGTGGCGGGTTCGGTGGGCCGGTAATGCACGCCCTGTCGCAGGTTTTCGTCGAGTTTGTAGGGGTGTACGACCTTGCCGGGGTTCATCCGGTTGCGGGGGTCCAGCAGCGCCTTGGTCCGCTCGAATGCCGTGACCACCCGCTGCCCGAACATGATCGGCAGCAATTCGCCGCGGGTCTGGCCGTCGCCGTGCTCGCCGGACAGCGAGCCGCCGTAGTCCACCACCAGCCGCGCCGAATCTTCCAGGAAGGCACGGAAATTAGCCACTCCCTCCGCCGTCCACAGCACGAACGGGATCCGGGTGTGCACGCAGCCCTGCCCGAAATGCCCGTACAGCGAAGCCGACCCGTAGTCGTACTGGTCGAGCAGCTTGCGGAAGTCGCGCAGGTAATCGCCCAGCCGGTCCGGCGGCACCGCGGCGTCCTCCCAGCCCTCATGGGTGGGGGGCCCGTCGGGCGGGTATGCGGTCGCGCCCAGCCCCGCCTCACGGGCCGCCCAGACTTCCTTCTTCCGCTTGGGGTCGTCGAGCACGGAGGCGTCGACGGCGCCCTGCTTGCACAGGTCGTCGATCATCGACTTGGCCTTCCGGTCGGCCTCCTCCTGGTCGTCGCCATCGATCTGGACCATCAGCCACGCCTTGCCGTCGGGCAACTGGCGCAGCGCCTTCTCGGCCAGCCGGCGCGAATGCTCGAGATCGACCAGGCGGTGATCGAGGCCCTCGAGCGCCGCCGGCTGGTGTTCGAGCACCGCCGGCACCGCGTCGGCGGCGGCGAACACGTCCTCGAATCCCAGGACCGCCAGCGCGCTCGCCGCGGGAATCCGCACCAGCGCCAGCTCGGCGCGCAGCACCGTGACCAGCGTGCTCTCCGACCCAACCAGCGCCTTCGCCAGGTGAAATCCATTGTCCGGCAACAGCGAATCGAGGTTATAGCCGGAGACGCGTCTCGGGATGTGCGGGTAGTTCGCCCGGATGTCGTCCGCATAGGTTTCGGCGATGTCCTTCAGGCCGCGATAGATCTCGGCCCGCCGACCTCCTTCGGCCACGATCCGGGCGAACTCGTCGTCGTCGGTCGGCCCCACCCACATCCGGACGCCGTCGTAGGTCAACACCTCCAGTCGGCGCACGGAGTCCACCATCTTGCCGTACGCCTGCGCGGTCGAACCGCACGAGTTGTTGCCGATCATCCCGCCGATCGCGCAGCTGACATGCGTCGACGGCTTCGGTCCTACCATCCAACCCGAATCCGCGAGGTGGTTGTTCAGCGCGTCGAGCTTGATGCCCGGCTGCACGACCGCCACCCCGGCCTCGGTGTCGACCGACTCGACGCGGGTGCAGTACTTGCTCCAGTCGATTACCACCGCGGCGTTGCAACACTGGCCCGCCAGGCTGGTGCCGCCCCCGCGGGACAGCACCGGCAGGTCGTGCTCCCGGCAGACCGCGACCGCTTCGGCCGCGGCCTCCGGGGTGCGCGGCACGACCACCCCGATGGGCACCTGCCGGTAGTTCGACGCGTCGGTGGAGTAGGTCGCGCGTGAAGCGGGATCGAATCGGATCTCGCCGTCGACCCGGTCGCGCATGTCGGCTGCCGCCGCTTCGAAAAGCGTCGACGGTTTCGTCCCCATGGCGTCAACTCTTCTTGTGCGGCAGGAACTCCTGTGCCTTGGTCTTCAGCCCGACCTTGACGAAGCCCACCCGGTCCTCGTCACCCGACAGCACCGCGGCGGTGGCCGACTTGAACTGATCCCAGTTGGCGTGCGGCGGGATCGGCGGCATGTCGGGGTCGGTGTAGATGTCCAGCACGGTGGGGCGGTCCGCCGAGAGCGCGTTGCGCCAGGCGTCCCCCAGTTCGTCCGGGTCCTTGATCGCCATCGCGTTGAGGCCGAGGCTGGCCGCGAACGCGGCGAAGTCCACGTCGGGCAGGTTCTGCGACTCCGCGAACTTCGGCGAGCCGGCCATCGCGCGCATCTCCCAGGTGACCTGGTTGAGGTCGTTGTTGTGCAGGATCGCCACGATCAGCCGGGGGTCACCCCACTGCTGCCAGTAATGCTTGATCGTGATCAGCTCGGCCATGCCGTTCATCTGCATGGCGCCGTCGCCGACGAACGCGATGACCGGGCGGCGCGGGTGGGCGAACTTGGCGCCGATCGCGTAGGGGACGCCGGGCCCCATCGTGGCCAGGTTGCCCGAGAGCGAACCCCGCATGTTGCCGCGGAACTTCAGTTGGCGCGCATACCAGTTGGCCGCCGACCCGGAATCGGCGGTGACGATGGCGTCGTCGGGCAGCATCGGTGACAGTTCGAAGAACGGCCGCATCGGGTTGATCGGATCGGCGCTGACCTTCGCCTCCATGTCCATGGTCGTCCACCAACGCGCCACGTTGGCCTCGACGGTGTCGCGCCACTTGCGGTCCTCTTTGCGGCGCAGGTGCGGTATCAGGGCCCGCAGCGCGGACTTGGCATCGGCAACGACGTTGACCTCGTACGGGTAGCGCATGCCGATGAAGCGGCCGTCGATGTCGATCTGCACGGCGCGGCACTGGTCGAAGCCGGGCAGAAACTGCGTGTAGGGGAAGCTAGACCCCACCGTCAGCAGGGTGTCGCAGTCCCGCATCAGCTCGTAGCTGGGACGGGTACCCAGCAGCCCGATGGAGCCTGTCACCCAAGGCAATTCGTCGCTCAGCACGTCCTTGCCCAGCAGCGCCTTGGCCGCCCCGGCACCGAGCAGGTCGGCGACCTCGCTCAGCTCGTCGGCAGCTCCGGTCGCGCCATTGCCGACCAGCATCGCGACCTTGCTGCCGGCGTTGAGCACGTCGGCCGCGCGCCTGACCGCCGCGTCGTCGGGGGTGACCGCGGGCCACTCGATGCCCAGGCTCGAGGGCACCATCTTGAAGGCGTGGGTCGGCGGTGAGTACTCCAGCTCCTGGACGTCGGACGGGATGATGATCGCCGTCGGCGCGCGCTGGGCCAGGGCAACCCGGATGGCGCGGTCCAGCACGTTCGGCAATTGCTCTGGGACGGTGACCATTTGGACGTAGTCGCTGGCGACGTCTTTGAACAGCGTCAGCAGGTCGACCTCCTGCTGGTAGGAGCCGCCCATGGCGCTGCGGTTGGTCTGCCCGACGATGGCCACCACCGGGACGTGGTCGAGCTTGGCGTCGTAGAGGCCGTTGAGCAGGTGAATGGCGCCGGGGCCGGAGGTGGCCATGCAGACCCCGACGCGGTTGGTGAATTTGGCGTAGCCCACCGCCTCGAAGGCGCTCATCTCCTCGTGCCGCGATTGGATGAACATGGGCTTGTTGTCGGCGCGCCCGAAGGCGGCGAGGATCCCGTTGATGCCGTCGCCGGGAAAGGCGAAGACGTGCTCAACGCCCCACGCTCGCAATCGCTCCAACAGGTAGTCCGAGACCTCTTGCTTTGCCATTGATGTCCCTCCTAGACAGACGGTTCGAATGAGTTCGCTAGCTACGCCGGGCAGCCGCGGCAGTCACTGTGGCCCGTGTTTGCTGCGATGGCCCGCGGCCGTCTGTTTCGACCGCAACCTGGCGTGAATGAGCCGCCAGGGCACTTCCCACAGGACGGGCATACCCATGTTCGCCGCGGTTATTCCTCCGTTTTTCAGCGGCGTCCACGGGCGGCCCGTCCCGTGATCAAAAGCCCTGCGGCACACCATTTCCGAGATAGATCAGGCCCGCCGTTTCCACCAGGGCCGGGTCGAGAGTGTTCCTGGCGTCCAGCACCACGGCCAGCGGCGCGTCCCGGGCGATCACGCGCCAGTCGAGGTCGCGGAACTGCGGCCACTCAGTCAGCACCACGATCGCCTCGGCGGCCTTGGCGGCGCGGTACGGGTCGTCGACGGCGGTCACCCGGCTTTCCTGCAGAACTGCCGGGTCAATGCGGGGCAATTGCGGGTCGAAACCCATGACCAGCGCGCCGGCCTCCGACAGTTCCCGGCACGCCGCCAGCGCCGGCGAATCGCGGGTGTCGCTCGTGGCGGCCTTGAATGTCAGGCCGAAAGCGGTGACCCGGCAGCCGGAGAGGGGTCGACCCACCATTTGCCGCACGGCGGTGACGATTCGCTGCGCCTGAGCGGTATTGGTTTGCCGAGCCGCCTCGACCTCGGCGAACGCGACCCCGTGCCTGCGCGCGGTGTGCACCAGCGCCGCGGTGTCCTTGGGCAGGCACGAGCCGCCCCAGCCCGGGCCGGGCCGCAGGAATTCCGGGCCGATCCGCCGGTCGGCCCCCATGCATCCGGTGACGTCGTCGATGTCCGCGCCGACCCGCGCGCACAGCGCGGCCAACGAATTGGTGTAGGACAGCTTGACCGCGAGGAAGGCGTTGCTGGCGTACTTGGCCAGCTCGGCGCTCTCCGGGCTCATCCGCAGCACTTGTTCGGGGCCCAGCCCGTAGGACCGCTGCACCAGCCGGGCCGCGGTGTCATCGTGCGTGCCGATGACCAGCCGGTCCGGATGGCGGAAGTCGTGGACGGCGCGCCCCTCCCGCAGGAACTCCGGGGCGGACACGACGCGAATGTCGCTGTCGCGCAGGCGGCCCGCCATCGCGGAGGTGGTGCCCACCGGCACCGTCGACTTCAACGCCACGACGGCGCCGCGGCGCAGCACCCCGCCGAGCCGGTCGATCACCGATTCCACCGCGCCCAAATCCGCACGCCCGCCGTCGGTGCTGGGAGTGGGGACGCAGACGAAGACGACGTCGCGGTCGGCCAGCGCACCGAAGTCCTCGCTGAAGGTCAGCAGGCCGCGGGCCAGCCCGTCGCGCAGAAGCTTTGGCAGCTGGGGCTCGTCGATGACCGCGATGCCGGTGCTCAGCTTGCGCACCCGGCCCGGGTCGATGTCCACGGCGACCGTGTGCAGCCCGTGGTCGGCCACGCAGACGGCGGTGGTCAGCCCGACGTAGCCGACACCCACCACGCCGACGAGCGGCCCGCTCATGCCGACTCCCGCAAGATTTGGCGGCTCGCGGCCAGCACCCGCGCAACGGTGATCAACAGCAGTCCTTCGTGCGGCACGGCGGCGTGCGGATCGCCGACGCCGCCGGCCCACAGTGCTACGTGTGGTGCCGGACCGCGCGGACCCCAGCGGGCGGGAGCGGTGGGGCCGAACAGCACCACCGATGCGGTTCCGGTCGCGGCGGCCAGATGCGCCAGGCCGGTGTCCCCGCAGATGACCAACCGGCTGTCTGCTATCAGCGCGGTCAGTGCGGGCAGGTCCAGCAGCCCGGACACCACCGCGGTGCGGGGCAGGCCCGCGGCATGGGCGACCCTGTGCGCCAGGTCGAACTCGCGGGCAGACCCGGTGATGATGACGTCGTAGCCGTCGTCGCTGATCGCCGCGGCGACCGCGGCGAAGCGGTCCACCGGCCACTGCCGTGCCGGTGCGGACGCGCCGGGATGGATCACGACGGCGCCCGTCTGGTCGAACGGAATCCCCGCGGGCCGCGGTATCAGTACATCCGTTGCATCGCAACGGATTCCGGCCCACTCGAGCAGCGTGCACCAGCGGTTCACCTCGTGCACGTCCGCCCGCCACGGCGGACCCTTGAGGGCGGGGTGCCGATGGTGGCGGTGGGTGAGCACCGCCGCTGGCGCCCACGCCAACAGGTGATCGATGCTTTCGGGTCCGCAGCCATGCAGGTTGATCCCGAGGGCCGGCGGTCCCGGCAACGGCCGCACATCACCCAGGCAAGTGGTGGGCAGCAGTTCATCGATCGCGCCGGTGAGCATGGCCAGCTCGCGGTAGCGGTCGGGGGCGGCGAGCATCACCCGGGCCGCCGGGTATCGCCGGCGCAGCCCGCGCAGCGCGGGCACCGCCGTGAGCAGGTCACCGAGCCCCAGGGCGCGCAGCACCACGATGCTGTCGGCCCCGTCAAGGTCGGGGCCGGGCTCGAGGCTCAAGGCCACGACGACTCCGTGGAGGCACACACCACCAACTCGCGCACCTCACACCCGGCCGGCTGAGACAAGGCGAAAAGCACCGTCTCGGCGACGTCTTCGGGCTGGTTGAGCTTGGCGTCCGCCGGCGGCTTGTACTGCTCGGTGCGCCCGTCGAAGAACGGGGTGTGCATGCCGCCGGGGATGAGCAGCGTCACGCCCACCTCGCCCGCGAGCTCGGCCGCCAGCGCACGGGTGAAACCGACGACCCCGAATTTGGATGCGCAGTAGGCGGTGGCGTCACCGACCGCCTTGATGCCCAGGGTCGACGCGCAGGTGACGATGCGGCCGTGGGTCGGCTTCAGGTAGGGCAGGGCGGCGCGGATGACGGCCGCGGTGCCGACCAGGTTCACGGCGATCACCTGCTCCCACTCCTTGGCGGGAACCTGTTCGAGCGTGCCGCACGAGTCGATGCCGGCCGCGGTGAAGACGCCGGTGATTCGGCCGTCCACCCGCTCGGCCAGCGACTCGGCGGCCGCCGCGACCGCGCTGGTGTCGGCCAGATCGCAAGCGGCAAAAGGCACGTCGGAGGCCGGCGGTTTCTTGTCGATCACCAGCGGCACGCCGCCCCTTCGCACCACGGCGGCCACCGTTGCCGCCCCCAGGCCCGAGGAGCCGCCGGAGATGAGTACGCCTTGCAGTGAATGTTCAGTCATGTCAGGGCCTTTCGATAATGGTGCGGCCGGAGGTGGCCGCGGCGATCAAGCGGGACGACGAGTAGCCGGCCACCGTTGGCAGGATGACCACCTCGCCACCGTGGCGGTAGACCACGTCGGCCTCGGGCAGTTCGGCGGCCACGTAATCGCCGCCCTTGACCCAGATGTCGGGACGCAGCGCTTCCAGCATCCGTTCGGGGGTCAGGCCGTCGAAGATCGTCACGCCGTCGACGCAGGCGAGTGCGGCGAGGACGCGCGCCCGGTCGACGTCGCGCATCACCGGGCGCGCCGCCCCCTTGAGCGCGCGCACCGACGCGTCCGAATTGACCAGCACGATCAAGGCGTCCCCGAGTTCGCGGGCCCGCCGGAGCAGCCGGATGTGCCCGGTGTGCAGCAGGTCGAAGCAACCCCCGGTGGCCACCACGACGCGTCCGTCGCGGCGCAGCCGCGCGGCTAGGGCGATCGCGTCGACCGCGGCCGGGTCCTCGAGCGCGGTGCCCTCGGCAAGGACGTCGGAACCCTTGACGGGCACCGGTGTCGAGACCGCGGCGGCGCCGCCTGCGGCGACGAACCTGGCCGCGTCGGCGACCGCCGCCTCGACGGCGGCGACGGGGTCGGCACCGGCGCCCAGGGCCACCGCCGCGGCGACGGCGAATCGGTCCCCGGCGCCGCACACGTCGGCCGCGCCGGTGGCCGACCCCTCCGGTATCCCAACGTGCCGGGCGCCCGTCCCAGGCCCGTAGACACGTGCGCCGTGGGCGCCGCGGGTGATGCACACCGCGCCCGCGCCCCACTTCCGCAGCAGCGCCTCGCCCCCGTCGCCGTGTGTGCCGGGTTCGCAGAAGTGCCGTGCCTCTTCATAGTTGGGTGTGACCAGCGCGCAACCGGACACCGGGGCCGCGCCCCGAGGGTGCGGGTCCCACACCACCGGAATGCGGGACGCCGATTCGGTCAGCGCCGCCCGCATGGCCGGCAGCGCGGTGACACCGGCGCCGTAGTCGGCCACACAGATCGCCCGGGCGCGGGCCAGGGTCTGGGCGGCCTCGACCGGAAGCGGGCCGTCGACCGGAGCGGCGTCACCCCGATCGACGCGCAGCATCGACTGACCGCGGGCCCGGATCCTGGTCTTGGTCACGGTGTTCCCGGTCATCGGCAGCGGTAGGACGCTGACCCCCGCGGCGACCAGCAGGTCGTGCAGCCGTCGTCCCGCGTCGTCGGCGGCGATGCCGGTGATGAGCACGACCCCGGCCTCGGTCCTGGCCGCCAGCAGGGCCGCGAGGCCGGCCCCGCCGGGCCGCTGCACCTGGCGTTCGGCGTCGACCACCGGCACCGGCGCCTCGGGGCTCAGCCGGGACGCGGAACCCAGGATGTCGACGTCGAGTATCGAATCACCAACGATGACAAGGGGTTTGGTGGTCATGATGCTTCCCGCCGTAGTAACACGTCGTCGAGCGCCATGCACAGCCCGTGCACGAGCAGCAGATGGATCTCCTGAACGGTGGCGGTGCTGGCGGCGTCCACGCAGATCGCCTCGTCGCACCTGGCGGCCAGTTCATTTGGCCCGCGCCCTGTCAGCGCCCACGTCACCATGCCCACGTCGTGCGCCGCCTTGACCGCCGCGATCACGTTGCGGCTGGCGCCGCTGGTCGACAGGGCGACCAGGACGTCGCCGGACCGTCCGTGCGCCCGCACCCCGCGCGCGAATACCTCGTCGTTGCCGTAGTCGTTGGCGATGGCCGTCACCGCCGATGTGTCGGCGTGCAATGCGATCGCGGACAACGGGATTCGGTCCTCCCGGAACCGGCCGACCAGTTCGCCGGTGAGGTGTTGCGCCTCGGCGGCGCTGCCGCCGTTCCCGCATGCCAACAGGCGCCCGCCCCCGGGCAGCAGTGTGGCCAGCTGCCGGCCCCAATTGCGCAGCCGGCCCGCCTCGCCGCCGTTGCGGCGCACGGCCTCTCGCAGCGCGTCGAAGTGCGCCTCGATCATGGCTGTCCTCCTTTCACCGCGTCGAGCAGTTCGGCATCGGTGATCCGGTCCAGGCAGTGGTGGTTGGGTACCGGGCAGACGCGGGCGCGGGTGGCGCGGCACGGCGCGGACTGATCGCCGAGCACGCGCACCCGCCGGGCGTAGGGGCGCCACTGGGCGGCGGGCACCACGGGGGCGAAAAGCGACACCACCGGTGTGCCCACGGCCGCGGCCAGGTGCGCCGGCCCGGTGTTGGGAACGACGATGACGCGGGCGGCCGAAAAGACCGCCGCCAGTTCGGCGAAGCTCGTCCGGCCGCCGAGGTCGACGGCCTTGCCGCTCGCGACCGCGGCGGTCAGGTCGGCCTCGTCGGGTCCGCCGGTGACCACGACCCGGTATCCCGCGCCGGTCAGGGCCGCCACCATCGCCGCACTGCGCTCCTGGCTGGGGCGCCGCGCCGGTACCGCGGCGCCGGGATGGAAGACGACGAACGGTGAGTGCCCGGCGATTTCGGCGAGCGGAGCCGGGAGGGGTTCGACAGCTCGGATCCGCAGTGCGCCGTCGTCGCCGGGGGGCAGGCGGCAACCGGCCGCCTCGGCCAGCGAGAGCGCCCGCTCCGGTTCGGGAATTCCGTCGGGCACCTGATGGCGCAGGTCCAGCAGGGTGCCGGGGTAGTCGACGCTGATCGCGCCGACCCAGGGCACACCCGCCATCCGGGCGAGCAGGGCCAGCGGGAGCGGGGACTGATGGAACGACGTGAAGATGTACATCTGGTCGGGCGCGATGTCACGCAGGTGCTTGATCAGCGCGTCGGCGTGGGCGGCGGTCAACTCCGGCGCCTCGAAATCCACCCACGGGGCTTGCCATTCGACTATCTCGTCCACCCCGACCAGCAGTTCGGCGGCGTCCCGGCCGCGCGGGCCCACCAGCATGGCGACGTGGTCGTGCCTTGCCGCGACCGCGCGCACCGCGGGCCCGGTGATCAGCACGTCGCCGGCGCTGTCCAGCCGCGCCACCACCGTGGTCATTGGCACTCCCGGAGCACCAATGACACGGCGGCGTCCAGGGTCGGGGCCACTCGGGCGTGCCTCCGCGCGTGGTCCACCTCGGCGATCAGGGTGCGGCCGGTGGGGACCAGCACCGCCCCGGCGCCGGCGGACAGGGCGGCCTGCACGTCGCGCCCGATGTCGCCGATCATCACGCAGCGCTGTGGCGGTACCCCCAGCGCTTCGGCCGCGGCCAGCACCAGGCCGGGCCGCGGCTTGCGGCAGTCGCAGCCGTCCGCTTCGCCGTGCGTGCACACCTGCCAGGAGCCGAAGGGGCCGAGGAGTTGATCCACCCGGGCGTTGACCGCGGCGAGCTGTTCGGGACTGATCAGCCCTCGCGCCACGCCGGACTGGTTGCTCACCACGGCCAGCAACAGGCCGCGTCGGCGCAGCCGCTCCAGTGCCCGAGCGGCCCCCTCGGTGGGCCGCACGCCCTCGGGATCGTTGAGGTAGGGCCGGTCGACGATCAGGGTGTCGTCACGGTCGAGGAGCACGGCGAGCGGGGGATCGCGCCGGGCCCGGCGAAACGTCCACTCGCCGGCCAGCCGGTGCCCGACCGCGACCGGCGGGATGAGCGCGCTGGTCACCAAAAGGCGCGCCGCCTCAACGACATTCCGCGGGCCGCCGAGCCAGCGCCGCGCCGCGAATTCCGCCGTCAGCAGCAGCCACGCCGCCGTGGCCGGGCGGGCGACGCGGCCGCGGCGCAGCAGACCGGCGAGGACGGCGGCGCCGCCGGCCAGCGTGGTGGCCGCGTGCGCCGGCATTCGGCCGGGCCCCTCGCCGGTCATGTCGCGCCAGGCGCGGCCGTGCTTGCGGCGCATCAGGGCGTTGTCGCGGTTGCCGACCTGCGCCCGCGCGCTGGACCACCAGGTCGCCGCCGCGACCGGATGCGTCGAGCGACGCTCACCCCGCACGATCGCTCCGCCGGCGGCGACGATCCGCACCGCCAGGTCGGAGTCCTCGCGGTAGGCGCGCGGGAACCGCTCGTCGAAGCCGCCGACCGCCACCAGGATGTCGCGGCGATAGGCCATGTCGGCGGTGATCCATTGCGCCGCCGACAGCCGCTGGGTGCGGCGCTCGTCGTCGGTCGGCCGCCGCGGTGGCGGCGCGGGCACCTCGATCACCGCCTGCGAGCCCGCCGCGTCCGCGGCCCCGGCGGCTTTGAGGTCGATGGCCAGCGCCGACTTCCAGTCCGGGGCCGGCACCACGTCGTCGTCGAGGAAGCACACCCACGGCGCGCCGGTGGCGCGCCAGCCCACGTTCCGTGCGGCGGCCGGCCCGCGCCCGCCGCTGCGCAGCACACGCACCGCCATGTCGCCGCCGACGGACGGGACGGTGGTGGGCCACGACCGGTCATCGACCACCACCACCTCCGTGGGCGCGGGCCCGGATCCGCGGTGCAGCGCAACAAGCAAGCGCTGCAACGAGTCTCGGCCGACGGTCGGTATCACGATTGCGTAGTCGGTCGTCATCGGCGCCGCCTGACCAGGTATGAGCCCAGGGCCAGCACGTCGATCGGTGAGCTGCCGAACACCTCGAGCGCGTCGCGCGGGCTGTCCACCATGGGCCGGCCAGCCGTGTTGAAGCTGGTGTTGACCACCACCGGGACGCCGGTGCGCTCGGCGAATCGGCTGATCGTCGCGTGCAGGCGCGGATCGGCGGCCGCGTCGACGGTCTGAATCCGGGCGGTGCCGTCGATGTGGGTGACCGCCGGGATGCGGTCCCGCCAGGCCGCCGCGACGTCGTGGACGAACAGCATGTAGGGGCTGGGAAGCGGCCCGCGGGAAAAGATTTCGGCCGCGTGCTCGGCCAGCACCATGGGCGCGACCGGCCGGAACTGCTCGCGGCCCTTCACCGCGTTGAGGCGCTCCAGGTTGGCGGCGTGGCGCGGATCGGCCAGCAGCGACCGCCCGCCCAGGGCCCGTGGTCCGAACTCGGCGCGGCCCTGAAACCAGCCAACCAGCTGGTTGTCGGCCAGCGCGTCGCCGACCGCGGCGGCCACGTCGGACGGGCATTCGTAGCTCACGCCCGCCTCCTCGAGCGTGGCCTCGATCCGTTCGTCCGACCAGCCGCGGCCCAGCTGTGCCGAGGGCATCGGCGCGACCGGTTCACCGAACGACGCGGCCAGGCTCAGCGCCGCGCCCAGCGCGGTGCCGGAGTCGCCGGACGCGGGCTGCACCCACACGCGATCGAAACCGCCCTCGGCGTGGATGCGGGTGTTGGCAACGCAATTGAGCGCGACACCACCGGCCAGGCACAGCGCGTCGCCGTCGGTCCGTTCGCGCAGCCAGCCGACCAGATCGAGCAACACGTCCTCGACGACACGCTGCACGCTGCAGGCGAGGTCGGCGTGCACCGGGTCGAGCGTCTCGTCATGCGGCCGGCGGGGCGGCGCGAGCTCGTCCCAGGCGATCGGCTCCGTGCGAAACCCACCATCGCCGCACGCGTAGACGCGCTCGCGCAGCGCGTCGGCGAAGCGTGGCTCGCCGTAGGAGGCCATCGCCATCACCTTGTACTCGTCGCTGGAGCGCGCGAATCCCAAATGCTCGGTGAGGCTTTCGTAGAGTAATCCCAGCGAGTGCGGCAGCCGCTGGGAAGCCAGCACGTCGAGCTTGTGGTCGCGGTACACCCCGGCCAGCATGGAACTGCGCTCGCCGCGGCCGTCGACCACCAACACCGCCGCGTCGGGATCCGGAGAGGCGAGCGCCGTGGACGCGGCGTGCGCGACGTGATGGCGGACGTGACGCACCACCGCCGGGTTGAGGCCCGGCACCGCGGAGGCCAGAAAACGTGGGGCGCGCTCCGCGTACAGGGTCCGCAGGTATTCCCAGTCCTGGTCGAGCCCCTGCGCGTTGGCCGGCTCTTCGTGCATCAGGGCGGGGTCGTACGAATAACCGATGGCGTCGATCTCCTCGGGGGCCACACCGGCGTCCTCGAGGCACCAGCGGATGGCCGCCGCGGGGACTTCCCACGTCGAGAACGGCACCGCCTGCTTACCGTGCTTGCGCCGGGAGAACCGCTCCTCTTCGGCGGCGGCCACTACCTGGCCGTCGACCACCAACGCCGCGGCGGGATCGTGAAACACCGCATTCACACCGAGAATTCGCACCGCACCCCCTACTGCGCCAATCGGTCAACGGCCGAGACGAGGTCTCGGTCCGGGTCATCGGTCGTCGTGCGGAACCACGCCACGGTGGTGGCCAGCCCGGTGCGGTAGCCGACTTGCGGCTCCCAGCCCAGCCGCTCGCGGGCGACCGTGATGTCGGGGCAGCGGCGCTGTGGGTCGTCCTCGGCCGGCGGGGTGAACTGGATGGTGGATCTGCTGCCGGCCAGCTCGCGGATCAGCTCGGCGGCCGCCAGCACCGTCAGCTCGGTGGGATTTCCGATGTTGACCGGACCGCCGAAATCGCCGCGCGCCAGGGCGATCAACCCCGCGACCGTGTCATCGACGTAGCAGAGGGATCGGGTCTGCAACCCGGTGCCCGAAACGGTCAACGGCTCGCCGCGCAGCGCCTGGCGGCAGAAGGTGGGCACCATGCGGCCGTCATCGAGGCGCATGCCCGGCCCGTAGGTGTTGAAGATGCGCGCGACCGCGGTGTCGGCCCGGTCAAGCCGGCGATGGGCGAATGTCAGGGCCTCCGCATACCGCTTGGCCTCGTCGTACACGCTGCGCGGGCCGACGGGATTCACGTTTCCCCAATAGCTTTCGTGCTGCGGGTGCACCTCGGGATCGCCGTAGACCTCGCTGGTCGACGCCAGGACGAACCGCGCACCGCCGCGCTCGGCGATCTCCAGTGCCATCGCGGTGCCCGCCGATCCGGCGCGCAGCGTCTCGATCGGCCGCCGCAGATAGTCCACCGGAGAGGCGGGCGAGGCCAGGTGGAACACGGTGTCGAATGAGATGCCGACCTTGTCGACCACCGAGGGGTCGCAGACGTCGTGCGGGACGAACCGGTATCCGGGATGCGGCGCCAAGCGGTCCGTGGCGTTAGGGGGACTGGTGGACAGGTCGTCGACGCTGACCACCTCGACACCGGCGCGGAGCAACCGGTCACACAAATGGGCACCCAAGAACCCGGCACCGCCGGTGATGAGGACCCGCGAAAGATCACGCACCGAGCCGTCATACCCGCCGGCCCGGTGGCGAAACCGCGTTTCGCCGACCAGTTTTGGGGTAGCTGCAGCAATCATGGCGACCAAGCCCCTCACTACTTTCGTCATCGCGACCCGGGACCGTGCGCGCGAACTCGGCACCGTCCTGGAGCGCTTGCTGGATACCAGTGCGTGCCCGATCATCGTGGTGGACAACGCGTCCCGCGACGATTCGGTGCGGGCGGTCGTTCGCGTCGCGAACCGGGCGGCCGGCCGCGTCACCGTCATACCGCTGGACCGCAACGAGGGCGCGGTGGCACGCAACATCGGTGTGGCGCGGTGTGACACGCCGTATGCCGCGTTCTGCGACGATGACTCCTGGTGGGCGGCCGGGGCGACCGCGCTCGCCGAGGAGGTCTTCGAAAAGTCGCCTACCGTAGCGGTATTGGCTGGGCGGACGGTGATCTGGCCGCAGCAGCGCGACGACCCCTTCGCCGCCGCACTGGCCGACAGTCCGCTCGGCAGGGATCCGGCCCTGCCCGGCCCGTCGATCCTGGGCTTCCAGTCCTGCTCGGCGGTGGTGCGCAAGTCCGCCTTCGGGGCGGTCGGCGGGTTCAGCCCGATCCTGCATTTCCGGGGTGAGGAAAGCCTGCTGGCTTGGGATCTGGCGGCGGCCGGCTGGGATCTGTGCTTCTGCCCCGCGCTGTTGGCATACCACCAACCGTCGCAAGCGCGATCCTCGAGCAGCGCCCAGCACGCTCGCGTGGTGCGCAACGAGATGCTGGCCGCGTGTCTGCGCCGGCCCGTGGGTCGGTGCGCCAGCGCGACCGGCGCATTGGCCCTGGCCGCCGCCCGTGACACCGCACACGCCAAGGCGATGCTGGAGGCGCTTGCCGCGTTGCCGGCCGCGTTGCGGGAGCGCCGGCGACTGCCGGAAGCGGTGGAGCGATCACTGCGAATCCTGGAAAGCGCCTGAACCACAACATCACCCGAAGCGTTGGGTTGGGGTGCGGACCCCGCGCCGCACCGGCGCCAGCTTTTCGTAGATGCGCTCGGTGTCGGCCGCCACCCGGTCCCAGGTGTAGCGCGTGCGGGCGCGCTCACACCCGGACTCGCCCATCGCCCGGCGCCTCGGGCCATCGTCGAGCAGCGTGGCGATGGCGTCGGCGAGCCTGCCCGGGTCCTTGGGCGGCACCAGCCGGCCGGTGACGTCGTCGACGACCGTGTCGCGGATGCCGCCCACCGCGGTGGCCACCACCGGGACCCCGCACGCCATGGCTTCCAGCGGCACGATCCCGAACGGTTCGTACCAGGGCGTGCAGGCCACCACGTCCGCCGACCGGAGCAGCGCGGGCATTTCATCGCGGGCGACCCCGCCCTGCAACCGCACCCGGTCGTCAACGCCGAGCCGCGCGGCCAGGTGCTGCAGCTGTTGCGCCTGAACGTCATCGGCCAGGTCCGCCCGGGCCGGGCCGCCCACGATCACCAGTTCCGCGCCGGGGACGCGCGGCAAGGCCCGGATCAACGTCTCAAAGCCCTTGCGCGGCACCAGGCGTCCGACGGACACGATGCGCGGCTGGCCCCCGCGCGGCGCGACTGGGCCGGTCGGGGTGAACGCCTGGACGTCCACACCGCACGGCACCACGGTGGTGCGCGAGCGGGCGCGTCCCATGCGGACCAGCTCGAAGACCTCATCGGTACTGGTGGCGGCGACCCAGTCGGCGTCGCGGGCGATCCTGGCTTCCACACCGACGCGGCAGTCCGGGCTGGTGTCGTCGAGCCCTTGGTGCAATCGCTTGATGAGGCCCAACGCGTGGAACGTCTGGACGGTGGGAACGCGGTGCGCCCGGGCGGCGCGCTGGGTGGCCACCCCGGACATCCAGAAGTGCCCGTGGGCGACGTCGGGTGAGTCGGCGATCCACCGCGCATCCAGAAACTTGGCGAAGGCGTACATGTATTGCAGCAGTTCGTCTTTGGGCAGTACGCGCGCCGGCCCCGCCGGAACGTGCACGACGGAGTAGCCGTCCTCGGTCTCGACGCACTCCGGCAGTTGCGCGTCGTCGCGGCGGGTATACACCACCACGTCGTGGCCGCGCCGGGCCAGCGCGGACGACAGCTCGGCGACGTGGACGTTCTGGCCACCCGCATCCACCCCGCCCAGGTGCGCTAGCGGGCTGGCGTGTTCGGAGATCATCGCGATCCTCATGCGGGCTCCTTTCCTCCGGTCATCGGCACTGCTCCTCGATCAGTTGGTCCCAGTCGGCGAGAAAGCGCCCCAGCCCGAAGCGGGCGGAGGCGAATTCGCGTGCGGCCTTGCCGGCGGCCGCCGCGGTGGCCTGGTCGTTCATGAAGGTCCGCAGGCCCGCCCCCAAGGCGGCGACATCTGCGCTGACAACGCCCGCTTCGCAAGGGATTACGAATGGCGCCATGGTGGCGCCGACGGCCACCACCGGCATCCCGAGAAACATGGCCTCGATCAGCGAGAGGCCGAGCGAGGTCCAGCGGGCGGTGTGCAGGTATACACGCCTGCGGGCGATCTGGTCCCAGAGTTCCGGTGCCGCCACGTCACCACGGCCGGTTACAGCGCCGCGGCCGGCGTGCAGCGCCTCGGTGCCGATGCCCCACACGTCGATCTGCGCGTACGCCGACAACGGTTCCAACAGGTCCGCGCCGACGATGCGGTTCCGGCGCAGCGGCTCATTGATCATGGTGGCCGTTCTGGGGATGTCGCCGGTGTAGCGGTGGCCGGGGTCGGCAATGCCATGGTCGATCACGCGGGTCGGTGCCCGACCGTTGTCCCACATCAGCCGGTTGAAATCGGTGACGTGGACCAGCGGGATGTCGGGACGGTCGGCGACCGGGTGCCGGCTCTGTGCGGGGCTCGGGCGCGGCGCGTTGTGTTCGACGTAAGCCGTCGGCAGCTCCGCGCCGGGGCGGCGGCCCGTCCAGCGTGCGACCAGACCCGCCTCGTGCGGGCGTTGCAGCACAACCAGATCGACGTCTTCGCGCTCCAATTCCTCGAGCGCGACCTCACGCGCGTTGGGCCAAGTACGCCCGGCCAGCCCGATGCCGCCCTCGCCGCGATCGCCGGCCACCGGAATCAGATACCGGTGCCGACCCGCGACGAATGCCTGCGTCCAGGAGCCGTGGACGTGCCACACCAGCACCGTCTTTGCTCGTCCCGGGTCAACCATGGCGAGCGAAATACCCTATAGGTACTTCGTTAAACGGCGTCTTTCGCGCCGATGCGGTTTGCGGGATGGCGCGGCGACATTGGTCTGCGCTTCGCGGGCTGCAGCGCAGTCGGTTTGACGTCGCAGCCAGTGGAGCTGTGCGTTTCGCCGAGCGCGCGGGTGGTGTCCGTCCGGCGAAGTGTCAAGGACGTGTGACGAATGGCCGCGGGGGAGAAGCGGTTTGCGGGAACATCTTTCGCGGGCCGGCCGTCCCGCCTGGGTCAAGCGCTCTTGGCCAGCGTGGACGATCCAGACACGCTGTGGCCCTTGGCCACTCGTCGGATCAACATTCGGGTGGCCTTGTCGAGGACCTCCTGGGCGGCATCGGGATCGGTGGCGCGCTCGGCGCGTCGCGTCGCGGCGGCGATCGTCAGCCCCTGCTCGTAGCCGTTCACGACGCGCGGATCGACATACGAACCGCGGGCCACCGCCGGGGTGTTGCCGAGCTCCTCGGCGACTTCCTTCATGACGGCGGATTCCACGCGTTTGGCGACCCGCCGGGAAACGGCCGGGTCCGCGTCGGCGAACGCCGTGGCGGCCAACACCGTCCCGTGCCAGGTCCGCAGGTCCTTCACGGTGTACTCGTCACCGACGAGCTCCTTGAAGCGGGCATTGAGGTCGTCGGATCGCACCTCGACCCAGCCGGATGCGGTGCGGCACACCAGCAGCCGCTCGGTGCGGTTGGGCCGGCGCATCAGCGCGCGCACCGCCCGGACCACTTCCGGGTCCTCGATCTCCACGGTGCGGCGCACGCCGCTCTTGGCGGGAAAGTCGAATGCGACCGCGTCGCGCCGGACCACCACGTGATCGCACAGCAGGGTCGCCAGCCCGTACGATTCGTGCTCCTCGGCGTACTGCTCTCCGCCGGCGCGGAAATACCCGCGATCCAATAGGCGCAACGCCAGGGCCAGCACCCGTTTGCGGGTCAAACCGCTGCGGTTCAGGTCTTTCGCGATGACGGCGCGCCACTGCGGCAACCGGGTGGACAGTTCCAGTACGCGGTCGAACTTCTCCTCGGCGCGCTCCTGTTGCCATGCGGTGTGGTAGAGGTACTGGCGGCGGCCTGCGGCGTCGACGCCGACGGCCTGAATGTGCCCGTTGGGGTGCGGTGAGATCCACACGTTCTTCCAGGCCGGCGGAATCACCAAATCCTTGATTCGCTGCAGGGTTTCGGGGTCAGACACGAGTTCGCCGTCGGGCCCGTAGTACGCGAAGCCTTTGCCCCGGCGCTTGCGCGCGATGCCGGGCTTGCTCAGAACGCTGCGACGCAGCCGCATCATGTCCCTCCAGTTACGTTCGCTGCCTGGACAATTACCCGCCGCGGCCGCCGTTCACACGTTGCAAGAGAACCGACCCGCCACAACGTCGTGGCGGGTCGGTCCTGTACGGCAGCGGAATCAGCCGGCCATGAACTCCTGGTAGGCCGACTCCAGGGTCGGCGGCAGCGCCTTGACGTTGCACTGCCGCTCGGTGTCGCCGATCGGTGCCAGGATGCCGCGCAGGTCGTAGTACTCCTGCGGATGGGCCGTGAAGTAGCCCCGCAGGTTCGACTCGGCCTCCGGACGCGGCTGGCCGTAGGCGGCGGTGACCACCTGGTTGGCGCCCGGGTGCGCGGCCAGGTACTGCTCGGCCGAGCCCTGCACGGACGAAACCGTGGCGTTGACACCACCGGGGCTGCAGTCGGGCGCTGCGACCGCCGACGGAGCGCCGGCGAGACCCATGGTGATTCCCCCGAGCAGGCAGCCGGCACTGATGCCGGCCAGACGCCGGCGCGCGACGATACTGCTGATTTTCATGATCAGTGTGTCCTTCAGAATTGCGAATTGACTTCTTCGACCGAGGCTCCCGATCCTCGAAATCCAAAGTAGCGGAATTGGAAAGTGGTCGCGTTCGCCCACGTCGAACGGTAGGACCGCCAACCCGGAAATACCGCCACGGAACGCGCTCGTTCACTAAGCGAACGATCAAATCCGCTCGTGGACGCTGAGGATTCTTACGGAAAGCATGGTGGTTCTTAAGTAACCGTAAGAAAGATCGTGACGGAATCGTGATCTGAAGTCGGCCCTCCAGCCACGCCTTCACCCGGTTTTGTGGGCGCCTTGAATCAGCCGTAGGGCGTCGGCGACCGAGTCGACCAACGGCAACCCGAGGCCGGTGACCAGGCGGGTGAGCCGACGCAGTGCCACACCGCCGACCACGCTGCAGTGCAGACGGGCGAGCTCGCACTCGTCCTGGACGAGTAGCAGAACTCGAAGGCCGGCGCTGCCCAGGTACTCCACCCGGCTCAGATCCAGGATCAGCGGGGCCCGTAGCCGCACGAAGCGGCGGATCGCCCGCGCGAGGAGGTCCGCGTTGGACGCATCGATTTCGCCGCTGATGCGGAGCACGGTGGCCAGGCCCCGCAACTGCACGTGCAGTTGCACTCCCGCGCAATCGATTTCATAGCAATGGAGTCGTTCTTCGACTCGGTAGGGTTGAGCTTTCATATCGTCGCCCGTCGAATCGCGGTGAGTGGTGAGCGACCGGTGCCCGCGGCCGCTCCGAAGAGGGCGGCTGTGGATTCAACCTAAGGCGACCATAACCCCAACACGGTCACCGGTAGGCCGAAATGTCGACAGGCGGCCGGAACTTTTTCGTTTCCTGGCTTCGTCGACGCTCAGGCCCGGGAGAAATCCGGCCTGTGCACCGACGCGTGCGCATCTTCGCCGCCGTCCGTCGCGTGGCCGTCGGTGCTCGCCGGCGGCAGCGAGCTCAGCCAGGACTCGACGCCAGGACCGATGACAACGGCGCGTTCGGAGGCCAGCAGCGCCCCCGTGGCGAGCGCGGGAACGCGAGGCTGCACCGCCCGAACGGCGCGGTTGTCACCTTGCCGGGCAAGCACTTTCGAGGTCAGCTCGGGCAGCCGGATGGCCTCCGGGCCGGTGATGGTGCGTGGCGTGTGTGTCTGGCCAAGGGCCGCCTCGACGAGTACGTCGGCGACGGTGTCGGCGGCGATGGGCTGGATCAACCAGTCCTCGACGATCACCTCGTCCCCGTCAGAATTCACCGGCCCCGAGGGGCCGGCGGCGGATTCGTACCACGGGGTCGACTTCACGACCGTGGTCGGGACCGGACCGTCCAGCAGGATCTCTTTCGCCGCCCGTTTGGCCTCGAAGTATCCGAGCCCGTCGAACACCGGATCGTCGATGCCGGCCATCGTCGACACCACCAGGCGCTGGACGCCCCGCGCGGCGCACACCCCCATGACGTTGCGGGAGGCGGTGGCCAGCGTCTTGGCGATGTCGGGCTGCCCGTCGTCCGCCACCGGGTTGGATACGTCGATTGCGACGTCGACTCCGTGGAGCGCCCGATACAGGCTCTCCCCGTCGAGCAGGTCGACGCCATGTGCGCGGGAAACCTCTATGACGGCGACGTCGCGGGCCTTGAGCCTGGCGACGACGCGGGATCCGGCTGTGCCGGTCGCTCCTATCACGGCGATCGTGGTCAGATGCCTCACCTCTTTCGTCGGTCGCTCATTCGTACCCAGTCGATCGCGGTTGAAACGACCCAATCCGGCGGCGATGCGTCTCCCGTGATCGCGCGCACACGGGCGTGGGCGTTTGACTGGTCGGCCGACGGGAACGCCGTAGAGGCGAGTCGAACAGCAACCAAAGGGAGGTCGACCCATGGGGGATGACAAGAGCGGGCCGCAGGAGGCCGTTACCGGCGCCGTCGAGGGCGTGAAGGGCAAGGTCAAGGAAGTCGGCGGGGCCGTCCTCGGTCGCGACGACGTCGTCAAGGAGGGTCAGGCCCAGCAGGATAAGGCCGACGCTCAGCGCGACGCGGGCAAGAAGGAGGCCGAGGCCGAATCCGCCCGAGCCGGCGCGGAGGCCGCCGAGGAGCGCCAGAAGGAAAACCAGTAAGTCGGTTGCGAAGGGGTCCGGTCCATCGGGGGCCGGGCCCCTTTTTCGCTTCCGCGCGGCGGCGGGTTTCAAACCTTTGCGCCGGGCTATTCCTGGCTACGACCGGATGAGCGAGGTGGACGATGGGCCTGAGTGATCGCGTCTTGAGCATTGTCGCGTTCCTGCGCGCGGGTTACCCGGGCGGCGCCCCTGCCCTCGGTTACGCCCCGGTGTTGGCGCTGCTGCCGCGCCGGGTGTCCGATGCCGAGGCCGCCACCATCGCGAGCAAGCTCCTTGTCGCCGAGCGTCGTTCGATCACCAACGTGGACGTCGGAGTGGAAATCACCCGGGTCACCGACGCGCTGCCTTCGGTGGACGAGATCGAGCGCGTCCAGCGCCGGCTGAGCGCGCGGGGATAGCCCCACACGCAGTCACGGCTGTTCCAGGTCGACGACCAGCGGGCGATGGTCGGAGATTCCCATGGGCTCGGCCTCGACGGCGCTGCCGCGCAAGCGGTGATCGTCGGTCAGGATGTGATCCAGCTGGCGGTCGGGGGCATCCGCGGGAAACGTCGCCGCCGCGGCCAGCGCCCGCATGCCCGACCAGCGGCGCACGGTTTTGGGTGTCATGTTGAGGTCGCCGGTCAGCAGCCGCGGGCCCGGGAAGCCGCGCAGGTCGTGTACCAGCCGGCGCAGCTGGCGGCGATTCCAGCCGGGCACGAAGGACAGGTGCGTGTTGGCCACCGTCAGCGCGCCCATCGGGGTGTGCAGTTGCGCGATGACCGCCGCCCTCGGCTCTTCGTCGACCACCATCACCCGGTTGGGGCCCGGCAGGTACATCGGAAAGCGCACCGGGATGCGGGGCAGCCGCACCACCTGCCAGCTGGCCACCGGGTATCGCGACAGTAAGGCGATTCCGTAGGCCGCGGTGCCGGGTTGCTCGTGACCGGTGGCGGCCATCCACGTCGCCCCTGGGGTGCCGGAAATGGCCGCCACGAAGCGGTGTTCCACGGCTCCCATGGCCTCGGCCGCCACGGCGGTCAGATCGGCGCGATCGGACCGCGGCTGATCACAGTCGACCTCTTGCAGGCTCAGCACGTCCGGATCGAGCCGGCGCACGCAGTCGCGCAGCCGCTGAATTTCCACCCCGTCACCGACGGTGCGGCCGTGCAGGATGTTGAAGGTCGCCACACGCATAGGATTTCTCCTACCCACTTTCCCGTCCGTGCAGTCGTGGGGCAGCGTCGTGGTCAGCGCGCCCCGGGCACACCTTCGCGGGCCGCCACCGACCGTCCGTCTCCGGTGTCGTATGCCTCGACGATGACGTCGCGGTCCTCGTAACGGCCCACAGATCGCAGCCGGGGCGTACGCGCGATGATGTCGTGCGCCGCGTCGCCGGTCAGCGGGTAATCGGCCACGTCGTGCCGCCAGTGCGCGGCAACGATTGTCGCGCCCCGCTGCAGCCGGGGGCATTCGCGACGCAGCACCCCAGCCAGCGCCTCGGCCTGCAGGTAGTAGGCGACCTCGCTGAGGACCAGCAGGTCAAAGGGTCCGTCCGGCCATGTCGCGTCTAAGGACGACCGGGTCAGCGTCACCCGGTCACGACAGCCGGCCCTGCGCAGCCGGGCGTCCGCTCCGCGGAGCGCCGCATCGGCCACATCCACCGCCGTCACGTGGTCGCAGCGCCGCGTCAACTCCGCGGTGAGAGTGCCGATCGAGCAGCCCGGTTCGAAAGCGTGCCGGTACCGGCGGGTGGGCAACAGCGCGAGGGTGATGGCGTATTTGCGTTGCTCGTACCATCTCGTCGAGAGCTGCCAGGGATCGTCGGCGCCCGCGTACATCCGGTCGAAGTAGGCATCGGGCAACCGCGTTGTCACTGGAAGATCACCTCTCCCACTGTGAGCAGTCGCTGCAGAACGAACGGCGGCAATACGGGCGTGGTTCCGCCGCGGCCGGGCCGAAATTGGCTCCGATAGCATTGCACGGCTTGGCGTTTGAGATTCACTGCCCAGCCGGGGGCGGGGACCGAGCGGGCGCGGTCCCACGGGACCACGGGGTCGGCCGGGGTGGCCCAGTGCCACATCCAGACCGGGTATTCCAGTAGCGCGATGCCGGCGCATTCGCACGCCGCCGCGGCCGCGCGTCCTACGGCTTCGTGGTCGGGATGCCCGTCGCCGCGCCAGGTGGCGGCGCACCAGGTGCCGGGCCCCGCGGTCCGCAGGATTTCTACGAGGGCCCCGGTGAGCCGTTCCTCGTGGCGGGCCAGCTCGCCGTCGGGCAACCCCAGCCGCATCGGGGGTGGAACCCCTAAAATATTTGTGGCCCTGCGCATTTCGTATCGGCGAGTCGTCGACAGCCGAATCCGGCCGGACACGGTCGTTCCGGGCTGGGCGGCACCGCCGTCGCTGACCGACACCACCTGGACGTCGGTGCCGGCCGCGACCAGCTGGGCGATCGTCGCGCCCAGGCCGAGGGTCTCGTCGTCCGGGTGGGGCGCGACGACGATCAGGCGCTGGAGTCCCGCCGGATCCAGTGCCGGCAGGGGGGCACGCTCAAAAGCGGCCAGCCACAACGGCGCCGGAGTGCCGCCGTAGGTCAGCGGCTTGGCCGCGAACCGGGCACTGTTACTTGTCGGCGCGGTTCTCACGGCGACCTTAGTGCTGGCGGCCAGCGAGCTGCCCGAGCTCGGCGAGATCGCGCTCGGCGTGGCTTTGCCGGATGTAGATGCTCAGGTCGGCGACCCGCTGGGCGTGCCGTCCATCCTGGCAAAGTGGACCCGGCCCCAGCGCGCGGCCGGTGCGGGTGATGGCTTCGTCGACCGCGTGTTCCACGACCGTGCGGACGCGGCGGGCCAGCAGTTGCGCGGTCCCGGTCCGGTCGAACGGGTCGGAGTCGACCTGTGCTGCCGCCGCGGCCAGGATCGCGTCGCTGGCGGCCAGCGCGGCGTCCACGGCGCCGAGGTGAGCTAACGAGTAGGCGTCCGCGGATTCGCTTCGGGCGCAACGATATAGGGGATCTGCCACCCGGCGTGCGCCCCCAAGCCAACAGGCGGCCACCCCAATGGCGCCGTGCCAGAAGCCCGGCCTGGTCAGATAATCACCGGGATCGCCCACGGCGACGGCATGAGTATTGGTGAACTGCACCGGCCGGGTGTCGCTGCCCGCCATCCCGGCGTTCCACCAGGTGCTGGGCAACGGCTTGACGCTCGGGTCGGTCACCTGCACGGCGAAGAGCCCTCGTCTTCCGTCTTCGAGCCGGGCTGTCACCAGCGCGTGAGTGCAAAACCCGGCACCCGAGCACCAGACCTTCGTGCCCGTCAGAGTGAACGCTCCCTTGACATCGGTGGCCGTCAGCACCGCGTCCGGCGCCTCGGCCGCCCAAACGCCCCACAGCTGGCCGGATTCCGGTGGCTTACCGCCCAATTCGTGAAGTATCGCGACGGCGTCCACGTGTGCTTCGGCGACGCGGGCCGCCACGATGTTCTCCTCGGCCAGCGACGCCAGACGTTGCCAGCGTTCGGCGGTGCGCCCGGAGGCGGGCAGAGGCAGCTCGAGTCGTCCCGACTCCAGCCAGTGCATGACCAATCCCGCCGTCACGCGCAATCACCCGCCGCCGATCTCCCCAGTTGCCTGAGGTGGTGAGCAAACCCGTGTGGCGCCCGAGCCTGGGTTCGTGCCGACGTGATGACGGAAAGTTCGGTGTCGCGGTGGATGCGGTGGCCGGCGGCCTCGAAGCGCTCGACCAGGTCGACATCCTCGCCGGAGGCGAGAACGCGAAAGCCACCGACCCGCCAGTACGCGCGCGCGCTGAAACCCATGTTCGCGCCGTGAATGTGCTCGTGATCCCCGTCGCCGTTTATCGGATTACCCTGGTAGGACTGTAGATAACGGTCGACGACGTCAGCACCGTGCTGGCGCCAGTCGGTGACCCGTACCACGCCCAGGACCATGTCGGCGCCAACCTCCAGCTGATGCACCAGCCAGCCGGGCTCAACCCGGCTATCGGCATCGGTGGTGGCATACCAGCACCGAGCGTCCCCCAACAGTGATCGCGCGTAGCCGAAACCGACCGCCCGGGCGGTTCCGACGTTGTGCGCGTCGACGCTGATGAAATGCACGTCGGGCCCATACTCGCCGGCCAACTCGTCGCTGCCGTCATCGCAGTCGTCGAGCACGACGACGATGGTGACCTGGACGGGGGCGCACAGCGCGGCGGTGAGCACCGCGCGTAGGCAGGTCGGCAGCTTCTCGCGCTCATTGTGGGCAGGAACCACGACGGCGGCGGCATCATAGGCGCGGAGCCAAGCGGTTGACACAACATCAAGACTTGCCCAATTGGCCGCAAGTTAAACGGGCTTACCAACTCTGGGGCCCTGTCCGTGCAGGTTGCGCCGGCCGCCAGCGGGGTATGACCTATGCACCATGGCACCTACCGAGCCCCACGCGTCCAACACGCAGTTGCGGGACGCGCTACGCGGCGCGGCATCGGCGCTCAAGGAGAACGGCCCTCGGTTCGCATTGGCCGGCAGCTACGCGCTGTGGGCATACGGTGCGCCCGAGCCCACGCACGACGTGGACCTGGTGGTGGCCGAGGCCGACGTCGACGACGCCGTGGCCACGCTGACCGATGCCGGGTTCGCCGTCGAGCGGCCGCCGGAGGATTGGCTGTTCAAGGCGCGCACCGGCGAAACGGTCGTCGACGTGCTGCACCGCGTCAACGGCGTGCGGGTGGAGCCCTCAGTACTGGACTGCGCGGAGCAGCACGACGTGCTGGCGATCAGGATGCCCGTGCTGCCGCCCACGATGGTGCTGATCCAGCAACTGCGCGCCCTGGGTGAGCATCATTGCGACTTCGCGAGGCTGCTGCCGGCCGTGCGCGCGGTCCGCGAACGGCTGGACTGGGATCGAATCACGGCCTGCACCGCCGACAACGATTACGCGGTCGCCTTCCTGGTGCTGGTCGACCGGCTCGGCCTCACGGATCAGTGATTCCGCAGTTTGGCGACCAGCTTGTCTTTCGTCAGGCTCGAATACCCGGAGATGCCAAGCTCTTTCGCGCGCTTCTTGAGTTGCGGAACGGTCCAGTCCTGATAGGACCCCGATTTGCCGCCCTTGCGCCCGACGGAGGACTTGCCCCGCGCGGCTGCCGCATTGGAGATCCGGGCCGCCTTTTCCTTCGAGTCGCCCTGCTTGCGCAGGTCCTGGTACAACTTCTCGTTCTTGATCGACGAATTCGGCATGGTTCATCCTCCTGTTCACGATGAGACATCCCTGACGTCCTGGTCAGAATGCCCGCCCGCGCCCGGGTGAAAACCCATGTCTTCGTGCGAGAACTATCCGTGGTCAAGTGGGTTATCTAGCATTGACGCGGGTAGTCGAGGGGTGGTGATTACGGTGAACAGCGACGATGGCGACCTGCGCGGCGTGGTGGCGATCGGCGCCTCCGCGGGGGGAGTGGAAGCGCTGTCGAGGCTGGCGGCGGGGCTGTCGCCGGACCTGCCGTACGCGTACCTGGTCACCCTGCACATCCCCGCCGGCGGGCCAAGCGCCCTGGCCCGCATCGTCGATCGCAGCGGCCCCTTGCCGGCCGTCACGGCCGAGGACGGTGCCGACCTCGAACCGGCGCGCATCTACGTCGCCCCGCCCGACCGCCACCTGCTGGTTGCCGACCACGGCCTGATGCTGTCGCAAGGGCCGACCGAGAACGGACACCGACCCGCGATCAACGCGATGTTCCGTTCCGTCGCGCTGGCTTTCGGCCCGCGCGCCATCGGCGCCCTGCTCTCAGGCTTGCTCGATGACGGTGTGCTGGGCCTGGGCGCGATCCGCTCGCGCGGGGGCACCACCATCGGCCAGTCGGCCGAAGACGCGTTGTTCGCCGCGCTGCCGGCCAACGCCCGCGACGCCGGGGTCGTGGATCGGCAGGCCGCGGCGGCGGACATCGGCGCACTGCTGAAAGAGCTGTCGCAACAAGAGATCAAGGAGCCGGACATGGAGCGCGACGCCGGCATGGAGCTCGAGAATCGCATCGCCATGATGTCGCGATTCTCGACCGATCTCGACACCAGAGAACTCGGTGCGCCGTCGGGATACACCTGCCCGGACTGCAACGGCTCGCTGGTTTCCATCAGCGAGCGCAACTTCCGCTGCCAGGTCGGTCACGCTTGGACGGCCCACGCGCTGCTTGCCGCGCGGGACGACGAAATCCAGGGCGCGCTGTGGGTGGCCCTGCGCAGCCTGCAGGAGAAGGCACGATTGGCGCGGCAACTGGCGGAGAAAACGGGCCCTGGTCTGATCAACCGGCGCTACACCGGCCTCGCCGAAGAAACCGAGCGTGCGCTGAAAGTGCTCAGTGACCGATTGTCGGGCGGCGGTGATCCCGATGGCTGAGTACGAGCCGGCGATCCGCATCGACACCCAGGCACACCAGGATGTGCCGATCCTCGTGGTGGACGGGGTGCTGGACAGCTCCACCTATCGGCACGTCCGCGACACCGTCATCAAGGCCGCGCTCGACGAGCCGCAGGCGGTGATCGTCGACGTGAACCGGCTCTGCGTACCGACAACCTCGGCCTGGACCGTTTTCACGAGCGCGCGCTGGCATGTCAGCACCTGGCCCGATGTCCCGATCCTGCTCGTCTGCGCGGAACCCCGCGTGCGGCGATCGATCATCGCGGGCGGCGTGGCGCGATACGTGCCCGTCCACCCCAGTCGGGAGTCAGCGCTGAACGCGGTCCGCAGCCAGTCGACGCAAGTTCGGCGGCGGGCGCGCGCCGAGTTGCCGCGCTCACCCGCCAGCCTCGGCCTCGCCCGCGCGCTCGTCACGGATTGGCTCACCGAATGGGAGAACTTCGAGGTGATTCCGGTCGCATCCACGGTCGCCACCGTCTTCATCGAGAACGTCCTCGACCACACCGACAGTGCGCCGGCGCTGATAGTTGAAAGCTATCGGGACGACGTCACCGTCGCGGTGGAGGATGGCAGCGACCGCCTGCCCAGCCGGCACGAAGACGCCGACCGCGGCGCCGAGGTCGTGTCCGGCCTGGCGATCGTTTCCGCACTGTGCCGAACCTGGGGCAGCACCCCCACGTCGACGGGCAAGACGGTCTGGGCCCTGGTCGGTCGCGAGAATCAATTCTGACGACCGCGAGTAATGTTCAAGTCCTTCGGCGACGCTGAATGCGGACGGGACTTGGATGGACGGAACGACTGACGAGGCTTTCGAAGCCCTGCTGCGCTACATGCGGGATTCTCGCGGCTTCGACTTCACCGGCTACAAACGCACGTCCTTGATGCGCCGCGTTCGGCACCGGATGGATCAGGCCGGTTACACCTCCTTCGAGGAATACCTCGACTTTCTGCAGGCCAGTTCCGACGAATTCGCGGCGCTCTTCAACACCATCCTCATCAACGTGACCGCGTTCTTCCGCGACGCGGAGGCCTGGGACTACGTCAGCTCCGAAGTCATTCCGCGGATGCTGGCCGAGCGCGGTCCCGCCGACCCGATCCGGGTGTGGAGCGCGGGGTGCGCGTCCGGGGAAGAGGCCTACACACTCGCCATGCTGCTGGCCGAAAACCTGGGTGCCGAAGCATTCCGGCAACGGGTCAAGATTTACGCCACCGACATCGACGAGGACGCACTGACCGAGGCGCGCGCCGCGTCCTACGACGCCAAGGCCGTCGAGTCGGTGCCGCCTAAACTGCTGTCGCGCTATTTCGAACAGGTCAACGGCCGCTATGTTTTTCACAAAGATCTGCGCCGCGCGGTGATCTTCGGCCGTAACGATCTGGTGAAAGACGCGCCGATCTCGCGCGTCGACCTGCTGGTGTGCCGCAATACGCTCATGTACCTCAACGCCGAGACACAGCGAAACGTGTTGGGCCGCCTGCATTTTGCACTCGCACCGCAGGGCACGCTGTTCCTGGGGCACGCCGAGATGCTGCTCAGCCACGGCGACCGGTTCACCCCGCTCAATCTGAAGCACCGAATTTTCCGCAAGGCGCTCGGAAGTCACGCCGGCGTGGAGCGCTACGACCCCGCCGGGGCCTTCTACGAACGCCACGTCGACCTGACGGGTTTGACCACGGTGCGCGACTTGGCTTTTCGCGCCAGTCCGGTGGCCCAGATCGTGGTCACCGGCGAGGACACCGTCGCGATGATCAACCAGCAGGCCGAGACCCTGTTCGGACTCTCGGCGCGCGACATCGGCCGGCTGCTGCGCGACCTGGAAGTGTCTTACCGTCCGGTAGAGCTACGCGCCTACCTGGAACAGGCCAAGGTGGAACGGCGGTCGGCGCGAATCCAGGACGTGAAATGGCAGCGGCCGGGCGCCGAGACGGTGTGGTTTGAAATCCACGTCAATCCGCTCGTCGACGCCGAGAACGGCCTGCTCGGTGTGTCGATCGTGTTCTTCGACGTCAGCGCCACCCGCGCCCTGCTGGACAAGGTCGTGCATACCAACCGCCAGCTGGAAGCGGCGTACGAGGAGCTGCAGTCCACCAACGAGGAACTCGAGACCACCAACGAGGAACTGCAGTCCACCGTGGAGGAACTGGAGACCACGAACGAGGAGCTGCAGTCCACCAACGAAGAACTCGAGACGATGAACGAGGAGCTGCAGTCCACGAACGACGAGCTGCACACCATCAACGACATGTTGCGGGAACGCAGCCTCGAACTGGACGAGTCGAAAAACTTCCTGGATTCGTTGATCGACTCGGTCCACATGGGAATGGTGGTGGTGGACCGCGAGATGAAGGTGATCCTGTGGAACCGCGGCTGCGAAGAGCTGTGGGGGCTGCGGTCCGACGAGACGATAGGAACCAGGCTGACCGATTTGGACATCGGAATGCCATTGGACAGCGTGCGGCCGCTCATCGGCAATGCCTTCGTGGACGCCGACGGCTCAGGTGAGGCGGAAGTCGATGGGGTCAACCGGCGCGGACGGCCGACCCGGGTGCGCGTCACGTGCACTTCGTTTCGTTCGCGCGACGGGGTGGTCGGGGGCGCGCTTCTGCTCATGGAGGTGGTGAGCTAGCCGCCCCATCGCGCGGCCGCTTCCTCGGCCGCCTGGTGGGCCAACTGCGCCCGCCGCCGCGACTCGGCGGCCCGGCGGCGCGCCATTTCCACCGTTTGGGCGGTGGCCCGGGATCCCGCCGACAGGTCCCTGCGCCTGCGGCCGAGTTCGGCGGCGCGCAGTCCGGCGAGTTCGGCGCGGCACGCCGCGGTGTTGGCGGCCTCATCGCGCATCGGCCCCAGGTCGTCCGCCTGGGCGGCATCCTGGGCTACCGGCTTGCCGTCGCCCGGCTGTGGCTCGGGCACCGGCGCGCCCTCCACGATGTCGGCCAGGGCGCCGCCGATCCGGTGAATGGGCAACACCAGATCGGCCCCGGCCCGCGCCGCCGCCATCGGCATCGACGGGTACAGGGCGGTGTCCGGGCTCTCCGCAATGACGACGGCCCCGGCCCGCTTCAGTGCGGCGGTGCCCGCCGCCCCGTCGTGCCCCGAACCGGACAACACCGCGACCACGCAGCGCGGTCCGTACGATTCGGCCACCGACCGCAGTAGTACGTCGAAGCGTCGCGGCCCGAGGTCCTTCATCGCAATCAGGCGACACCGGCCGCCCGGCGTCAGTTCCAGGTTGTTTCCCGGCGGGCACACGAGCACCTGTCCCGGCCCCACGACCTGCCCGTCGCGCACCCAGTTGACCGGTTGCGCGGACAGCCGGCGAAGAATCGCCGGCAGGACGCTGTCGTGGTCGCCCAGGTGCTGTTGCACCACGACGGCGGCCGGAAAGTCGGTCGGCAGATCGCTCAGAACCGTCGAGAGCGCGGCCAGGCCACCCGCCGACGCCAGCAGGACCACCAGCTCGACGACGGGCCGCTGCACGTCGCTTGCCACCTCTCCAGTTTCCCAAACGGACGGCCGCACCACAGTCCCGCGAGCGATCCTTTCGCATCCGAGCCGCGCCGGATATCCATGATGCGAAATGAGCGCGCGGCAGGCGAAGGCCGGGCTCACCGCGGTTTCGCCGATAAGGGGCCGGGTACGCCACCACGCCGAGGACGACGAAAAGGGGGTGGGAAGTGAGGATTGCGATCGTCAGCGGCGACGACATCGTCGGTGACGACCCACAGCAACTGTCCGCTGCGCTCGCGGCCCGCGGGCACGAGGTCACCGGATTCGTCCGGCGCCCGGGCCGCCGACATGCAGAAACCAGCAACGGCCACCGCACGGTACCGGTGCCCGTCGGGCCCCCCACAGCAACGTCGGCCGCGGAGGTACTGCCTTACGTGGGTGACTGGGCGGGTGCGCTCGCGCGCGAGTGGACAGCCGAACGGCCGGACGTGGTGCACGCGTACGGCTGGCTCGGCGGTTTGGCCGCCCAACTGGCCGCCCGGCGGCAAGCGGTCCCTACCGTCCAGAGTTTCCTGGGACTGGCCGCCAGTTGTAAGCCCAGGGGCGCCGCTGTTGAGCCGACGGACAGCGAACGGCTTCGCATCGAACCGCTACTGGCGCGCAGCGCGACGTGGGTGACCGGGGAGAGCGGCGACGACGTCGACGCCCTGAGCCGGCTGCGCCGCAGCCGGGCCCGAGTGTCCGCTTTGACGAGTGGGGTCGACGTGGAGCGATACAACTCACGCGGCCCGGCGTTGGCCCGCACCGACCTGCATCGCGTCCTCTGCCTCGCGCCAAATCCCATGCCCTGCAACGGCTTGGACATCGCCATCAAGGCGCTGCCCAGGATTCCGGCCACGGAGCTGGTGATTGCCGAGACCGAAGCCACCGAGCCCGATCACAACGAGGCGCGGGCCGGGCTGCAGCAGCAGGCCGCCAAGTTGGGGGTGGCCGAGCGGGTCCGGTTCGCCGGCACGGTCGTCGGTGACGAACTGCCGATGCTGCTGCGGTCCGCGGACGTGGTCGCGTGCACGCCGCGACAGCCACCGCGCGCGACGACGGTGCTGCAGGCGATGGCAAGCGGCGTCGTGGTGGTGGCCTTCGGCGTCGGGGTGCTCAAGGACGCGGTGGTGGACAACGTCACAGGGCTCGTGCTCTCGTCGCAGACTTCCGGCGGTTTGTCAGCTGCCCTGAGAAACCTTTTGGCGCAGAGTTTCCAGTGCGAGAGCATGGGCGCGGCGGGCCGCAGCCGCGCGCTGTCGCGTTATGCCTGGGATCGGATCGCGCTTGACTCACAGAACATCTATCAACAGGTGGGAGCCCCCTGTCTGGCGCCGCGGCGCTTGCAGTCATCGGGTGTCCGGTGATGCAATGATGAAACCGTGCACGGCCCTTAGGGGACGCCGATTATGACGACCATGACGAGCGCCACTGACAAAACCGGCACCGGCGTGCTCGCCGGTGCAGTGAGTCAACCCCTCGGAGCGGGCCAAGCCGCAGCCGGCGCTGAACTCGCGGGCGACGCGGGCCGGCGCGCGGGTGGTTCGGGCCCGGCACTTCGGCACGACCAGTTCCGCACCATCGATGCGCAGACCGCCCGCCAATTCTTTGCCAGGGCCTACCATCCCGGCTGGCGCATCACCGGACTCACAGGCCGCTCGACCGTTTCCCATCGCCGCTGCGAGGCGGGTTCGTTGACGGTCGACGACGTGACGATTCAGGGTCGCGTCGCGGTGGAGATTCCGGCCTCCGACACGGTCGCCGTTATCCAGCCTCGCGCGGGTTCGATGAGTGTTGCGGGCGGTTCCCCCGCCACCGTGGACTTTCCGATACTGGTCGCCCAGGACATGCCGTGCGTGTTGCAGTGCAACGGGGCACGGTTCGACGTGGTGAGCATCGCCCCGGACGTGCTGCAGAAGGTCGCCGCGGATTGGCGCCCGCCGCTACCCCAGCAGATCCACTTCCTGGACTGGCGCCCGCGCTCGCGCGCGGCCGTGCGTGCGTGGCACCGGACGCTGGACCACGTGGTGTTGACCCTGGCCGGCCCCGACACCGCCCACCAGCCAATCATCGTGGCGGGGCTCGCTCCGCTGTTGGCCGGCGCGCTGCTCGAGTGCTACCAGTCCAACCTCACCGAGCACGACCTGGCCAACGAGCCCGCGCTCCCCGAAACGCTGAAGGACGCCGTGTCTTTCATCCATCGTCACGCCGCCGAGGACGTCAGCATCAACGACGTCGCGGCGGCCGTGCATTTGACCCCCCGGGCGGTGCAGTATCTCTTCCGTCGTCAACTCGCCAGCACGCCAACGGAATACATTCGGCGCGTGCGCCTCAACCGCGCACATCAAGAGTTGTTGGCCGGGGCGCCGTCCAACACCACGGTCACGGAAATCGCCCAGCGCTGGGGTTTCGCACACACCGGCCGGTTCGCGGTGCTGTACCGCCAGACATACGGCCAGAGCCCGCACACCACGCTCCGGCGCATGACATCGCGGCCGTGACGACGACACGCCGCTAAGCCCCAGGTCAGGCCCGCCGACACCACATTCGTGGCGCGTTCGAACGAACACGCCGGAATAAGTTTTTCTCCCGCAGAACCGAAGCGAAACCGCCTGGTTGAGCGCCGATTTCGGGGTCGTCCGAAAATCCCGGTGCCGCTCATGGGTACGGGCGGCCGCTTTAGCCGGTAGGCTGTAGCCAGGTTGAGTCCCCAGCTGCCGTTATCAACGGGCGCCATTCGGACACCGTCGTCGCTCGCCCTGCTCACTACCATCCCCTTGAAGGGCGCACTCAACATGACTGCTTCAACCGATCTTCGTACACCCGATCGACATACAGCCGGGTTGCTTGGACAACCCCGTAACCGCTACCAAATCGATTGCGCCGGAGCACAAATCCATGTCCACGCCCGCAGCGTGGCCACCATCTTGCGCATCGAAGGCGAGGTCGACGCGTCCAACACCGAGCTCATCGCCGAGGCGATACGCCGCTTTTCGCGGCTCAGGGCCCCGTTGGTCCTCGACCTCGCCGGCCTGGACTTCCTCGCCGCCTCCGGCTTGCGAGCGCTGCTGCTGCTCACCGAGGAGCATCGCCGGGCCGGGTTGCGGTGCTGCATCGTCGGCGGCGTGGCGCTGCGCCGGCTCACGCGGGTCCTGCCCGAACTGGGCCTGCCCATGGCGGACTCGCTCGCTGCGGCCCTCGCGCACATCGAAGGCGTCACATCGGCCCGCCGCCGGTTGGTGTCGGGCCCGGCCCGCCAGCACGAACCGCAGCGTGACGCGTCGACGCGGCTCCGCGGGCTTGCTTCCTAACGACCCAGCCGGCGCATCAACTCCTCGGCGGCGTATCGGCCACTGGCCATCGCACCGTGCACCGTGGACGGATTGCTGACGCCGACCGCTTCGCCCGCCAGGTAGAGCCGGTCGCTGATCGGTTCCTGCAGCCGGCGCCTGTCATCCAGGCCGGAGCCGGGGGCGTGAAAAGAGTAGGCGCCGCGCGCATACGGGTCGGCGCTCCAGCTCGACGTCCTGACCTCGACCGGGGAGACGTCCTCGCCGAACAGCCGGTGAGCAATCGGCAGCGCGGTGGCGATCAGCTCCCGGGGCGGGGATGCCTCCACGGCACGACCGCGGTCACCGGCGTTGAACGCCAACGCGATTGGTCCCGCGGCCGCCGGGAGGCTGAACCACTGGGCCCACGGGCCGCTGTCGGCGGCGAGGTATTGATAGAAGGCGTTGTCCACCGTCCAGCCGCGCCTGTTGAACCGGAAGAAACTTTTCGACAGCACACCGAAGCCCAGCGCGTCGACCGCGCGGCGATGCGGGCCGGGAAGGGGCGGATCGAAAGCGATAGCACCGGCTTTCAGCACGCCGAGCGGAACGGTGACGATCGCGGCGGGTCCCTGGAAAGTCCGATCCTTTGTCCGCACGACGACGGAGTCGTCGCGCTGCGCGATCGCGGTCACCGGCGTGTTCAGCTCTACCCGCAGCCCGTCGGCGAGCAGCTTCGGCACGGCGTCGTAGCCGTTCGTGATGACGGCCTGATCGCCGCCGCTGTAGTCGCCCTCGTCAAAGGTGATGGCGGACAGTTGATCCGCGTCGGCGGCGAATTCGTCCTCGATCTCGGTGGTGAGGTAGAAGGCCAGTTGGGCGCGGTCCGAGGTGGACAGCGCTTCACCGCCCGCCGCGGCGTTGACGGCGGCCGCGAGGCTGCCGGAGTCGACTTGGTAGCGCGCCCGCTCCACGAACACGCGCCACAGTGTCGGGTCGTAGTCGAGCGGTGGAAGTTTGGGATCGATCACGAGCTTGGCCCAGCTGTAATAGTCGGTCGTGACCAATTGCGCTCCCGCTTGGCGCGCGAGCTGCACCAGCGGGTTGTCCGCCGTGCCGTGGATCCACGACGCGCCCATTTCGAGCGGTACGCCCCAGTCGCGGTCGGTGTGCACCCGGCCGCCGATGCGGTCGCGGGCCTCGATCACGCGAACGGGCCACCCCGCATCGGCGAGGCTGCGGGCGGCCGACAGGCCGGCCATCCCGGCGCCGACGACGAGCACCGACCGGGTATCCGGTCGGTGCGGCCGCGCGGATGGCGGGTGGTGCGGCGCGCAGGCGGCCAGCAGCCCACCGCCGACCACGCCCGTGGTAGCCGCGATGAATTCCCGACGGGACATCGGGTACACGGGTGTTAGCGTCTCACATCGCAACGGTTTGCCGGATTTACCGAATCTGAACGGACCTTAGGGATAAGCTTGCGCAAGTCCTTAACTGCGGCGACGAGGCCGTGTTGGAGGGGGAGGCGGCGATGAGTGCTCGACGATCGGGTCGCGCGGTCGATCCCTACCCCCACGTGCTGCCGCCGAGCCAGACGGTGGCCGTCCACGTGACCGACGGCACCCGGTTGCACGCCGAGGTCTTCGGGCCGCCCGACGGCTATCCGATTGTCCTGGCACACGGCATCACCTGCACCACCCGCGCCTGGGCCTACCAGATCGCGGATCTGGCCAACGACTACCGGGTGATCGCCTACGACCACCGCGGCCACGGGCGCAGCGGTATGCCCCGGCGTAACGGGTACAGCCTGAAACACCTTGCGTCCGACCTGAATTCGGTGCTGGATGCGACGCTGGCGCCGCACGAGCGCGCCGTGCTGGCCGGCCATTCCATGGGCGGCATCACCATCGCCGCGTGGTCGGCCCGCTACCGCCACATGGTCCGCCGCCGCGCCGACGCCGTCGCGCTGATCAACACCACGACAGGGGATCTGGTCCGCAAGGTGCAGCTGCTGTCGGTGCCGCGCGGGCTGTCGCCGGCCCGGGTGGCCGCCGCTCGCGCGCTGATCAACGCGTTCGGCGGGTTCCCGATCCCCACCGCGGCCCGCATCCCGAGCCGCTACCTGGTCGGAATGCTGGCGGTGGGCAAGGAAGCCGACCCCAGCGTCGCCAGGATCGTCCACCAATTCTTCGAGCAGACATCGCCGGCGGGGCGCGCCGGTTGCGCCAGGATGCTGGTGGCCGCCTTGGGGTCGCGATACCTGGAGCTGGACGGTTTGACGGTCCCGACCCTGGTCATCGGCAGCGAACGCGACCGACTGACCCCGATCAGCCAGGCCCGCAGGATCGCGGGCACCGCACCGAACGTCGTCGGCCTGGTCGAACTGCCCGGCGGCCACTGCTCGATGCTGGAGCACCCGCGCGAGGTGAACCGCCACCTGCGGGCACTCGCCGAGTCGGTGACCCAGGACGTGCGGATCAGTTCATAGCAGGGCGGTGATCTCGGCGGCCGCCCGCTGGCCGGACCTGACGGCACCGTCGAGAAACCCGGTCCATTCGTCCGCGGTCTCGGTGCCGGCCCAGTGAATGGGGCCGACCGGCTCGCGTAGCCACGGCCCGAATCGTGTCCACGAGCCCGGAGGGACCGCGGCGGTGGGACCGCCGGGCGCGAATTGTTCTGCGCCCCAACGGTGGTCGACATAGTCGAGTGGTTTGAGGGCGTCGTCGCCGAACAGCGTCGCAAAGCAACGCAATGTGTCGTGGCGGCGCTGCTCGGGGGAGAGCGAGTCGAAGGCGCGCGCGTCGACGAAGCCCATCAGGACGCCCGGGCCGTCGGCGTGCGGACTGACGTCGAAGGTGATGAAAACCGGCCCCGTGTCGGACAGCGCCTGGCCGGAGAAGCCGTTGGTCCGCCAAAACGGTGTGGAATAAGCCGCGTAGGCCTTGCTGAGCTGGCCCTGGGGCCAGTGCTGGGCGAGTTGTTGATACTCGGCGGGCAGCGGGGGAGCGAATTCGATCGACGCGCGATGGGCGGGCGGGACCGCGACGACGACGAATCCGGCTTCCGCCTGGCCGACATCGGTGGTGACCGTCACCCCGGCGCCGTGCCGGTCGATGCGGCGCACCGGCGCGTTGAGCACCACCCGGGTGCCCAGCTCGGCCGCCGCGGCCTCGGCGATCTGCTGGGTGCCGCCCGGAAAACGGTCCTGTTGGGCGCCGTTTTCGACGTCGAGCAGCCGGTCCAGCCCACCGGCGGCGTGCGTGTAGCGGGCCGCGTGCAGCATCGACACGTCGTCGGGCTCGCAGCCCCAGGTCACCCGGGACACGATCGCCAACAGGTCGTGCGACGAGGCGGTGGCGTGTACCGAGCGCAGCCAGCCGCCGAGCGACACGCCGTCGAGCTCGCGCGCCCGGCGCGCGTCCCACGGGGCCGACAGCGGGATGCTGCGGGCGATCCGGTCGAATTGCCAACGCAACCGGCCGATGTCGAGCAGGCCGGTCAGCGAGAGCTTGGGGATGGTGCCGCGATAGGAGTGCGTCCAGCCGCGCCAGTGGATCACGTTCTTGCCGTCGTGGTGGGTCGGGATGGTGGGGACGTCGAGTTCGGCCGCCAGCGCCAGGACCGCGTCCTGGGTCGGGCCGACGAACGTGCCGCCCAGATCGGCGGGCAAGCCCGCCACGCTGCCGGTGAACGACCGGCCGCCGACCCGGTCGCGGCCCTCGAAGACGACCACGTCATGACCCTGGCGGGCCAGCTCGCGCGCCGCGGCGAGTCCCGCAAAGCCCGCACCGACCACGACAACGTCGACAATCCACGGCGGATTTGGCACGCGCACCAGTCAACCCCAATTTCCGCGATTTCGTACGCCAATCGCCCGACACCCGCGAACGTCGAGTTGTTGCGCGAGATGGCCCGAGAATCCCGGAACTCCTCGACGTTCGCGGGCTGACTAGGGGGCGACGGTCAGCCAGTCGGAGAACCCGGACGGGTCGTGGCGGCCCAGCGCGCCGTGCTCGTAGAGGCCCCAGCCCTCCACCGGCTCGCGATCGCCGTCGCGGCACACCGCCCGGCCGACGTGGTCGATCACGCCGAAGCCGGACCGTGCGACGATCGCCGGGTCGGTCATCTCGTAGGTCAGGCGCTCGACGAACTTCTCGCCCTTCCACATGCCGTGCAGCCAGTCCGAGTCGCCGCCGTATCCGCCGCCGACGTGGATGGGCACCGGCAGCTTGGACTCGACGTCGAAGTGGACCGGCGTGCCGTCGGGGGCGGTGGCGTCGATCGTCGCCCCGGTCGGGATCCGGGTGCCGGAGCGGTAGTGGATCTTGACCCGCGGCCAGCCCAGCTGCTCGACGCGGCCGTCGCGCCAGATCCGGGTGCAGTCGTTGAGCGAACGGAAGCCGTTGGGCTCCTCCTGGATGATCAGCACGATGGCGAACTCGTCGAACGCCATCGGCACGTACAGCCACCACATGCCCTCGAACGGCGGGTCGGCGGGCCGCCCCGCCGGCTCGGGTTCGCCGATCGGCCTGATGCCCCAGGACCGGTCGCGGCTGCCGAGCCAGGTCGCGGGGTCGACGGGGATCTCCTCGCCGTCGACGGCGATGCGACCGCTCCAGCTGCCGAGCTGGGCGAACCGTTGGGCGTCCAGCGTCACCCGGTTGCCGGACCGCATCAGGTGCGGCTGTTCCTGCACGACGTCGAACAGGCCGTCCCAGATGAGATCGGCTGCGATGCCTTCGGTTTCGTCGAGGACCAACCGCAGCTTACGCAGCGGCTCGACGACCTCGATCCGGTAGCCGTTGACCTTCTGGTTGAGGCGATCCTGGTCGATGGCGTCACTCAGGTGCACCGCGGTCTGGGTATCGCCGCGCCGGACGAGGAAGAACGCGTCCTTGACCCCGAGGTTCGGGTAGTAGCCGATGCCGCTGATGACGAAGATGTTCCCGGTGCGGTCGTGGGCGTTGAAGTAGGAGCGATCGTAGAAGTTGCGGTCCGAGGAACCCGGCCACGCGATCGGCTGCGGGATCTGATGTACCGGGAACTCGTCGAGCGGACCAAGCATCATTGCTCCTCTCCGATAAGGCGGCGCATCAACCCTGCGTGGTAGAACAGCGACTCGACATCGTCGGGCTTCTCGGTTTCGCCGAAGTGCACCCGGCGCGCGCCGGTGCGCATGAACACGCAGGCCCACATGACGCCCGAATACACGTAAAACCAGCGCAGGTCACCCACTTCCACGCCGGTCAATCGCTGATAGGTGGCGCGGACGTCGTCCTCGCGCATCACCTCCGGCAGGCCAGGCAGACCGGCCAGGCCGGTCAGTTCCTGAAAAACCATGTGCGCGTAGATCATCCACGCCACGTCGAGCTCCCGCGGCCCGAGCGTGACCATTTCCCAGTCCAGCACCGCGACCGGCTGGAAGTCGCGGTAGAGCACGTTGCCCACCCGGGCGTCGCCCCAGAGCAGCACGGGCTCGCGCGCGGCCGATTCGGCCGGCCAGTTGTCCTCCAGCCAGGCGAAGGTTCGTTCCAGCAGCGGCGAGCGGCCGATGTCGGGAACCGAGAAGTCGTACCAGGATCGCACCCAGTTGAAGTGCCGGCGCAGCGCGGTGTCGCCGTCCTGGCCGTCGGAGAGAAAGCCGAAGGTGTTCTGGGCGTTGGGGATTGAATGCAACTTGGCCAGCACCCCAACGGTTGCGTCCTGCAGTTCGCGTTGACGTTCGGCGGGGGCGTCGGCGAACCAGTTGTTGCCGAACGTGTAGGGCATGACGTCGGGCGGGACCACACCCTCGACGTAGTCCATCACGAAGAAGGGGGTACCCAGCACCTCGCCGGTGGGCTCGAGCCAGCGCACCGGCGGGACTGGTACGTCGGTGAGTTCGCCGACCTTTCGGATGACTTCGAATTGATGGTCAAGCCGGTAGGTTGGAAAGACCTGCACGTCTTCGGCGGCGGGCGCAACCCTGGTCACGAGTTTCTGCTCGACGGGCTTTCCGCCCTCCTGCCAGCGAGTGGAGAGGATGATGGTTTCCGAGGACATGCCCGTGGAGTCGACGCCGCTCTCGACGGTCACCTCCGGCATCGCACCGGCGGGCAGGACGGTCGACAGCCATTTCGACATCACGGCGGGCAGCGTCGTCACGTCTCGGCTGGAGCGTTGCAGCCGGTCGACCTTGTCCAGCACGGGTTCGTTGGCCACGGGTGCCTCCATTCTTTGAGACTTCGGCGCGGCAATTACGATACGGTAGGTAGCGATATGAAAGCAGACCCGTCCGCCATTGACAAGGCCCCCGGTGCCGGCCGCCCGCGGGACCCGCGTATCGACTCGGCCATCCTATCGGCCACCGCGGAACTGCTTGTGCAAATGGGCTATTCAAATCTGAGTTTGGCGGCGGTCGCCGAGCGCGCGGGAACGACGAAGTCGGCGCTGTACCGCCGGTGGTCCAGCAAGGCCGAATTGGTGCACGAGGCGGCCTTCCCGGTGGCGCCCACCGCGCTGGAGGCGCCGGCCGGGAACATCGCCGCGGACATCCGGATGATGATCGAGGCCACCCGCGATGTCTTCACCACCCCGGTGGTTCGCGCCGCTCTGCCGGGCCTGGTGGCCGACATGACGGCCGATCCCGCCTTGAACGCCCGGGTGATGTCGCGCTTCGCGGACCTGTTCGCGACGGTGCGGGTGCGGCTGAGCGACGCCGTCGACCGGGGCGAAGCGCATCCCGATGTCGATCCGGACCGGTTGATCGAGTTGATTGGGGGAGCCACGATGCTGCGCATGCTGCTGCGCCCGGAGGACGAACTCGACGATGCGTGGGTGGAGCAGACCACCGCCATCGTCGTGCACGGGGTGAAGCGATGACCGGGCGCCTAGCGGGGCGGGCCGCCATCGTCACCGGTGGCAGCCGCGGACTGGGCCGGGCGATCGCGCTGGCCCTCGCGGCGGAGGGCGCCGCCGTCGCGGTGGCGGGCCGCACCGAGCAGGTGTGGGATGAGCGGTTGCCCGGCACCATCGGCGAGACGGTGGCCGAGATCGAGGCGGCCGGCGGACGGGCGGTGGCCATCCGGGCCGACCTGACTGACCGTGAGGACATCGCCCGGATGGTGGGCGAGGCGCGAGAAGCCTTGGGGCCCATCACGATCCTGGTGAACAACGCGGCATTCACCGCGCCCGGACGCCCCCCGGCGCCTGGCTCCGAACCGCGCGCCAAGTCGGCCAAGCCGGCGAGTGCCGCCGCGAAACCGGGCTGGCCGGGATTCGTCAGCATCCCGCTCGCCGCGTATCGCCGGCATTTCGAGATCGCGGTCTTCGCCGCGTACGAGCTGATGCAGCTGGTGAGCCCGGACATGATCGAAGCGGGCGGCGGGTCGATCATCAACGTCACCTCGGTCGCATCGAGGATCCCCGGCGACGGGCCGTACCCGGACCGCACCGGCGGCGTGCTGCCCGGTTACGGTGGCTCCAAGGCGGCGCTGGAGCATCTGACCCAGTGCGCGGCATACGATCTCGCCGATCACCACATCGCGGTCAACGCCCTGTCGCCGTCGAAACCGATCCTTACTCCGGGGCTGGCCTACTATGCCCGCGATTTCGCGGATACCGCCGCGGCCGACGAATTCGCCCGGGCGGCAGTCGAATTGACACTCGTCGATCCCGCGAAGATCACCGGTCGCACCATCGGCCATCTGCAGGTGCTCGACGGCAGCTTCCGGCCCTTCCAGCCGGACTAGGCCCGCGTCTTCGCCGTGACCGCGTTGATGATCACGGCATGCAACCGCTGCCATTTGGGGGACTGGAATCCCGCCTGCAGGAGCAGGCGCTCGACGCGGCGCCTGGTCCGCGCCTTGCCGCGCCGGCCGACGGCGAGGGTCGGCAACAGCCACAGCGAGAACCGGTCGACGAGCACCAGGCTTCCGCCGGGCCGCAGCACCCGGGCGCACTCCAGCAGGCCCGTCAGCTGATCGCTCCAGTGATCGAATGACGTCGTGCTGACGACCAAGTCGAAGGCGCGGTCGGCATAATTGAGCTCTTCGGCTACTCCACGGGTGAAGCTCAATCGCGGGTCGATAGCGAGACTCCTTGCGGTGGAAACCATTTGCGGGGCCGGATCGATCCCGGCGAGGTGCTTGGCGTTCGGGTAGCGGCGGGCGAGCAGTTGCAGCAGGTATCCGGTGCCGGACCCGACGTCGAGCACATACTCGGGGGCGGTGACCGTCGCCACGGCCAGCTGCGCGGTGCGGTCGGCGATCTCGTGATGCAGCCGTCCGCGCCAGCCGCGGTCGTAGCCGGCGGCACGATCGTCGAACGCGGCGACGTCGCGGTATGGCGGCACGAATCGTAGTGTCCCACCGCGCGGGGGCGCGTGGCGAGACGCGCGCCGCGCGTCGGCCCTCGGGCGTATCGGGCGGAACGACGTCGCCCGCAACGCGTCGTGCGCGGCGTCGATCGCGTCAAGAGCGGCGCCGATCCGCTCTCGTGCCTGCTCGGCGCTCATCCGGAAACCCACGACCCAACGGTATCGAACAAACATTCGATGAAAAACGTAAGAACGCGGGTTTGTGGATGGATCTCCGACTGTGGATAACGCGCGGCCTGACGTGCCAGGATGAGGCAAGGCCAGTGCCGCAACAACCGAGTGGTATGCCAATGCCTGGTATGGACAAGCCGACGGGGCGGGTCGTCGCCCTGATCGTGCTGCTGCTCGTCGTCTCCGCCGCGCTGCGGGGTTACCTGCCGGCCGCCCACCACGAGGAGCGCGGCGAGGCCGCCGGTAGCCGGGCGGCGCTGCTATTCGTGGTGGCCGCCCTCGGCGTGACGCTTGCGCTGGTGGCGATCGCGGTCATCGCCCGGTTGCGCGACCCGCGCGCTTCGGCGCCGCAAGCGGGCCAGCTGTCCGAGATGCTCGGCACCGGCAGGGGCCGGCCGAGCTGGCGCGTGGTGCTGATCGCGCTGGCGGTGATCGTGGCCTGGCTGGTGATCGTGATGGTGGCGTCCCGCCTGTTGGCGCCGCACGGCGTCGGTCAGGCTCAGCCCCCGCAGACGAACGGCGCTCCACCCGCGGAGCAGGGCAACGCCCCGGCGCCGCAGCGGCCGCATTCCGCGAACGGGGACATGTTCGGCATCCTGCTCGCCGCCACAGTCCCGATGATGCTGATCATCGTCACGGGGACCGTCGTCATGTCGCGCCGGCGGTGGCGCGCGGCGAAGCCGGGCGCCGTCATCGACGATCACGCCGAATCCCCGGCGCCGCCGCCGCGGTCGGAATCCCTGGTGCGCGCGGCCGAGCGGGGGCTGGCCGAGATGGCAGACCTCAGCCGGGAAGCCCGCGAGGCGATCATCGCCTGTTATGCCGCGATGGAGCGCGAACTCGCGAATGTGCCCGGCGCCGTCCCGCAGGACTTCGACACCCCGACCGAGGTGCTGGCCCGGGCGGTCGAACACCATGCGCTGCATGCCGATAACGCCGTGCAATTGGTGAACCTGTTCGCCGAGGCGCGATTCAGCCCGCATGTGATGAACGAGGGGCATCGCGACGTAGCGGTGCGCGTTCTCCAGCTGGTCCTCGACGAGCTCGGCTCCCGGAGTCCCGTATGAAAAGGACGCTGGCCCTGGGCATCTGCCTCATCGTCGGGATCGAGCTGCTGGCGTTGATGCAGCACGACCGGCAACTGGTGTTGGCCGCCGCGGGCGGTGCCCTGGCACTGGTGCTGCTCACCGTCCGCCGCGTCCTGGGGCGCGGAACGCGACCCGAGGCGGAAGCGGACCCCGACGAGCTCGGGGATTCGCTGCGCCGCTGGCTTTCCAACACCGAGACGACGATCCGGTGGTCGGAGTCGACCCGGGTGGACTGGGACCGGCACCTGCGCCCGATGCTGGCGCGCAGATACGAGATGACGACCGGCGAACGGCGATCCAAAGATCCTGTGGCGTATCAGGCGGGCGGTCAGATGCTGTTCGGGGCCGAACTGTGGGAATGGGTTAACCCGAACAACGTCGCGCGGACCGGCGACCGGCGACCCGGTCCCGGCCGTGCGACGCTGGAAGAGATTCTGCGAAAGTTGGAACAGGTATGACGCTGCCGGCGGCAACAACCACAGCGCACTGCGAGGCCGTGCTCGACGAGATCGAGCGGGTGGTGGTGGGCAAGCGTTCCGCGCTCACCCTCATCCTCATCGCGGTGCTCGCCCGCGGCCACGTCCTCATCGAGGACCTGCCCGGCCTGGGCAAGACCCTGATCGCCCGGTCGTTCGCCGCGGCGCTGGGGCTGCAGTTCACCCGCGTGCAGTTCACCCCGGACCTGCTGCCCGCGGACCTGCTCGGCTCGACGATCTACGACATGCAGTCGGGCCGCTTCGCTTTTCGGGCGGGACCGATCTTCACCAACCTGCTGCTCGCCGACGAGATCAACCGCACGCCGCCCAAGACTCAGGCGGCGCTGCTCGAGGCGATGGCCGAAGGCCAGGTCAGCATCGACGGTGAAACACACCAGCTGCCAAAGCCTTTCGTCGTCCTCGCGACCGACAATCCGATCGAGTACGAGGGCACCTATCCGCTGCCGGAAGCACAGCTCGACCGGTTCGCCATCCGCCTGGAACTGCGCTACCTGTCCGAGCGGGACGAGGCCGCGATGTTGCGCCGGCGCCTCGAACGGGGGTCGGTGGAACCGACCGTCAATCAGGTGGTGGATGCGCACGACCTGCTCGCGATGCGTGAATCGGTCGAGCAGGTGACCGTGCACGAGGACGTGTTGCACTACGTGGTGTCGCTGGCCAATGCGACGCGGCACCATCCGCAGGTGGCGGTGGGCGCCAGCCCGCGCGCCGAGCTCGACCTGGTTCAACTCGCGCGCGCCCGCGCGCTTTTGCTCGGCCGGGACTATGTGATCCCCGAGGACGTCAAGGCGCTGGCCGTCCCGGCGGTCGCGCACCGGATCACCCTGCGCCCGGAGATGTGGGTGCGCAAGATTCAGGGCGCCGACGTGGTCGGGGAGTTGCTGCGGCGCTTACCGGTGCCCCGCACCGGCGGGGGCTCCGGTTGACCCAATCTCCGGTTGAGTTTCGCTGGCGCGCATCGTATTTGACGCGGGCGATGGCCAGCTGCGCGGGGCTGGCGCTCGCGGTCGCGGTGATCGGCGCGCGGTGGCAGCTGATCGCGTTCGCGGCGCCGCTGCTGGGCGTGCTGTGCTCGGTCAGCTGGCAACGACCGGTGCCGGCGATCCGCGTGCACGGCGATCCCGATGCCCAGCGGTGCTTCGAAAAAGACCGCGCGCAGCTGCGCGTCTGGGCGACCGAAGAGGGCGGGGCAACGGGGTTTTCCGCGGTCGAGGTCACGGTTCCGCCCGTCGAGGGGATGGAGCTCGAAGTCCTCGACTCGGACTCCCGCCAGACCAAAAGGGTTGCGGCAACGGCGCAACGCTGGGGCAGGTACTTCATCCGGGCCCGGGTCGACGCGGTCGCGCGCGGCGGGCTGCTGTACGGGACGGCGACCGTCGACGCCGCCGAAGTCATCGTCTTTCCCCTCACGCCCCCGCAGTCGACGCCCATCCCGCAGACCGAGCTACTCGACCGCCTGGGTGCGCACCTCACCCGGCACGTCGGCCCCGGCGTGGAATACGCCGACATTCGCGCCTACGTGCCCGGAGACCAACTGCGCGCGGTGAATTGGCCGGTGAGCGCGCGGCGTGGCCAGCTACACGTCACTCAGCGTCTCACCGATCGAGCCGCCGACGTGGTGGTGCTGATCGACACCTATCGCCAGCCGTCGGGCCCGGCGACCCACGCCACGGAGCGCGTGGTTCGAGGCGCCGCGCAGGTCGTGCAGACCGCGCTGCGCCACGGGGACCGCGCCGGCGTCGTCGCCCTGGGCGGCAACCGCCCGCGCTGGCTGGGCGCCGACATCGGGCAGCGCCAGTTCTATCGGGTGCTCGACACGGTGCTCGGTGCCGGCGATCGATTCGAGAAGACAACAGGCACATTGGCGCCGCGCGCGGCCGTTCCGGCCGGCGCGATCGTCATCGCGTTCTCGACGCTGCTCGATACCGAATTCGCGCTCGCGTTGATCGATCTCCGCAAGCGGGGCCACGTCGTCATCGCCGTCGACATCCTCGACAAGTCCCCGTTCGAGGGCGAGCAGGATCCCCTGGTGGACCGGATGTGGACGCTGCAGCGCTCCGCCATGTATCGCGACATGGCCACCGTCGGCGTCGACATCGTGTCGTGGCAAGGAGATAGCGGGCTGGAGCAGTCCATGGGTGTGCTGCCCGACCGCCGCCGAAGGATACGGGGACGGCTCGGTGGCTAGCGAAGTCAAGGCGGCACTGCCGCGGCTGTGGGCCCCGGTGTTCTCGGTGGCATTCGGCCTGCTGATGGTCGGCTTGGCCGCCGACGGCACGCACGGACGCGCCGTCGCCGCTTGGGCAACGGCCCTGGCCGCGGTGGTGGCGGGGACGGCTTTTCGTCCCGCCGCAACGCTTGCGGTGGTGCTGTCGGTGGTCACCATCGTGCTGTCCGATCCGCCGCTCGTGTTCGTCGCGCTGTCGGGGCTGAGCGCCGCCGCCTACCTGGTGTGCCGCCACGCGGTCGGCGGGTCGGCCGCTGTGGTGCTGGGCAGCTGGCCGACGGCCGTTGGCGCCGTTGGGTTCACGTTCGCCGGGTTGGTGGCGACGTCGTTCCCGTTGCAGCTGCCGTGGTTGCCGCTGGCCGCGCCGTTGGCCGCCCTGGCCGTGTACGTGCTGGCCGTGCGGCCGTTCCTCGGCTGATTCAGTGCAGCAGCTGGGCGGCCTGGTCGGCGAGGTCGAGCACCGGCTGCGGGAAGATGCCCAGCACCACGGTAATCGCGGCGCACACCGCGATCGCGGCCTTGCTCAAAATCCCCGGCGCCACCACGTGCGGGGTGTCGTCGGTTGCCTCGGTGAAGAACATCGACACGATCACCCGCACGTAGAAGTAGGCCGCGATCCCACTGGCCACCACACCGATGATCACCAGCGGCGCCGCGCCGCCCTGCGCCGCGGCCTTGAACACG
>NZ_LZKH01000118.1:0-23584 GCF_001672745.1 Mycobacterium sp. E1386 | reverse complement strand
CCCGCGCCACTGACCATCCTGCGCGGCGTCCGCAAGGTGCCGCCCGCGTCGCTGGTCGCCATCGAGCCCGACGGCCGGCGCACCACCACCACGTACTGGACCCCCGACTTCACCCGGCACGACGACCGCGCCGGCTGGTCGGAAACCGACTGGGAAGACGCGGTGCTCGACTCCCTGCGCGTCGCGGTCAAGCGCCGGCTGGTCGCCGACGTGCCGGTCGGCTGCCTGTTGTCGGGCGGTGTCGACTCCAGCCTGATCGTCGGCCTGCTCGCGGAGGCGGGCCAGCACGGGCTGATGACCTTCTCGATCGGCTTCGAGTCGGCCGGCGGCGTCGAGGGCGACGAGTTCCGGTGGTCGGACATCATCGCCCGGCGCTTCGAAACCGACCATCATCAGATCCGCATCGAAACCGACCGGATGCTGCCCGCCCTGGACGGGGCGATCGGCGCGATGAGCGAGCCGATGGTCAGCCACGACTGCGTGGCCTTCTACCTGCTCAGCCAGGAAGTGGCGCGCCACGTGAAGGTCGTGCAGTCGGGCCAGGGCGCCGACGAGGTGTTCGCCGGCTACCACTGGTACCCGCCGATGGGCTCGCCGGCCGCCGCCGCCCTGCAGGGTTCAGTCGCCGAGTACCGCGGGGCCTTCTTCGACCGCGACTCGGCGGAAATGGCGGGCCTGCTCGGGCCGGGGATCATGGCCCCGGGCGACCCCAGCGAGCGCTTCGTCACCGAGCACTTCGCCCGCGCCGGCGCCGAGACGGGCGTCGACCGCGCGCTGCGGCTCGACACCACCGTGATGCTGGTGGACGACCCGGTGAAGCGCGTCGACAACATGACCATGGCGTGGGGCCTGGAGGGCCGGGTGCCGTTCCTGGACCACGAGCTCGTCGAGCTGGCGGCGACCTGCCCGCCGGAACTGAAGATCGCCCACGAGGGCAAGGGCGTGCTCAAACAGGCTGCGCGACGGGTGATTCCGTCGGAGGTCATCGACCGGCCCAAGGGATACTTCCCGGTCCCGGCGCTGACCCACCTCGAAGGGCCCTACCTCGACATGGTGCGCGACGCGCTGTATGCACCAGTTGCCAAGGAGCGCGGCCTGTTTCGCACGGAGGCGGTCGACGCCCTGCTGGCCGACCCCAACAGCAAGCTGACGCCGTTGCGCGGCAATGAACTCTGGCAGCTCGCCCTGCTCGAACTCTGGCTGCAGCGACACGGCATCACGGGCCCGGTGGCATGACCGTGACCGATCCCCCCGGCGATCACACCGAGGCGATCACGATGGGCCTCCACGACGCCTCGCCGCCGGAGCTGGTGGAGGCGATGGCCAAGGATGTCGAGCTCGAATTGGGCTGGGGCCGGCTTATTTTCGGCCAGACCTTCGCCGACGCCCACCAGCTGGTCGAAGCGCTGCGCAGGGAGGGGCCCGGGCGCCGCGACATCTGCATCTACGCCCGCGAATCCCACGTGGTGGTCGCCGAAGCGCCGACCGAGCTCTTCATCGACCCCAGCCACACCTACCGCCTGCGCTTCACCGATACCACGCCGGAAGAGCTGTCGCCCGCGCCGCTCGGCGTGACCGTGCGCACGCTGAACGATCCGGTCGACGCCGACGCCATGAACCGCGTCTACGTTCGCTGCGGGATGGTCCCGGCCGGGGTCGACGTCATCTGGAACAACCACCTGAACGTGCCCGCGGTGACCTACCTGCTGGCGGTGCGCGACGAAGACGGCGCCGTGGTGGGCACCGTCACCGGCGTCGACCACGAACTGCTGTTCTCCGACCCCGAGCAGGGGTCGAGCCTGTGGACGCTGGCCGTCGACCCGGCCGCCGGACTTCCCGGGATCGGCGCCGCCCTCACGCGCGCGCTGGCGGACCGCTTCCGCAACGCGGGCCGCGCCTACATGGACCTGTCGGTCGCGCACGACAACGCCGCCGCCATCGGCCTGTACGAGAAGCTGGGTTTCCGTCGCGTCCCCGTGCTGGCGATCAAGCGCAAGAACGCCATCAACGAGCCGCTTTTCAGCCCGCCGCCCGAGACGGTCGACGACCTCAACCCCTACGCGCGGATCATCGCCGACGAGGCGCTGCGCCGCGGCATCTGGGTGGAGGTGCTCGACGCCGAGACCGGCGAGATGCGCCTCACCCACGGCGGACGCAGCGTCGTCACCCGGGAATCGCTGTCCGAATACACCTCGGCGGTCGCCATGTGCCGCTGCGACGACAAGCGGCTGACGCGCCGCCTCGTCTCGGAGGCGGGCATCACGGTGCCCCGCGCGCGGCTGGCCACCTTCGACGAGGGCGACTACAACTTCCTCACCGAGGTCGGGGAGGTCGTCGTCAAACCGACCCGCGGCGAGCAGGGCAAGGGCATCACCGTCGGGGTGACCGCCGAAAACGGTCCCGAGGAGCTCGCCGCCGCCCTGGCCCGCGCCCGCCAGCAATACCCCGACGTGCTGATCGAGCAGCGCGTGCAGGGCGACGACCTTCGGTTGGTGGTGATCGACGGCCGGGTGGTGGCCGCGGCCTTGCGGCTGCCGCCCGAGATCATCGGCACCGGGGAGCACAGCATCCGCGACCTGATCGCGGCCGAAAGCCGGCGGCGTTCCGCGGCCACCGGTGGCGAGTCCCGCATCCCGCTCGACGACCTCACCGAGTCGACGGTCGCCGAGGCGGGCTGGACGCTCGACGACGTGCTGCCCCAGGGCACCCGGCTTCGCGTCCGGCGCACCGCCAACCTGCACCAGGGCGGCACGATCCACGACGTCACCGCGGTGGTGAACCCGGAACTGTGCCGGGTCGCGGTGACGGCGGCCGAGGCGATCGGCATCCCGGTGACGGGCATCGACCTGCTGGTGCCCGACGTCACCGGCGCCGAATACGCCTTCATCGAGGCCAACGAACGACCGGGACTGGCCAACCACGAACCGCAGCCCACCGCCGCGGCGTTCATCGACTTCCTGTTCCCCGGCCACCCGGGCCAGCCGCAGGCCTGGACCCCCGAGGAATCGCGCGCCGAACGCGGCTGAGGCTTGCCGTGCGCCTCGCTTGGGTAATTCTCCAATCACCTCGGATAGGAGCCAGATGAGCGGAAGCGTGCAAACCGGAACCATCACGACCCGCGTGCCGGCGCGGTTGGACAGGCTCCCGTGGTCTCGATTCCACTGGCGCGTCGTCATCGGTCTCGGCGGGGTGTGGATCCTCGACGGGCTCGAGGTCACGATGGTGGGCAACGTATCCGCTCGCCTCACCGAGCGGGACAGCGGCATCGACCTGAACGCGGCGCAGATCGGCCTGGCGGCCGCGTTCTACATCGCCGGCGCCTGCCTGGGCGCGCTGTTCTTCGGTCACCTGACGGATCGCTTCGGGCGGCGCAATCTGTTCATGCTGACCCTGGCGGTCTACCTGGTGGCCACGGTTGCGACCGCATTCGCTTTCGCCCCTTGGTATTTCTTCGCCGCGCGGTTCTTCACCGGTGCCGGCATCGGCGGCGAGTATGCCGCGATCAATTCGGCCATCGACGAGTTGATCCCCGCGCGCCTGCGCGGCCGCGTCGACCTGATCATCAACGGCACGTACTGGCTCGGCTCGGCCGCGGGAGCCGCAGGCGCGCTCGTCCTGCTCGACACCTCGCACTTCGCGCCCAACATCGGCTGGCGGCTCGCCTTCGGCGTCGGCGCCATCTTCGGCATCTTCGTCCTGCTCGTCCGGCGCAACGTCCCGGAGAGTCCGCGGTGGTTGTTCATCCATGGCCGCGACGAGGAGGCCGAGCGGGTCGTCGGCGAGATCGAGGAAGCGGTGCGGCAGGAAACCGGGGAGCCACTGCCCGAGCCGCACGGACGTGAGCTCAAAATCCGCCAGCGCGAGACGATTTCGTTCCGCGAAATCGCCAGGGTGGCGTTCAAGCTCTACCCGCAACGCGCCATCCTGGGGCTGGCGCTGTTCACCGGGCAGGCGTTCCTCTACAACGGGGTGACGTTCAACCTGGGCACGCTGTTGAGCGGGTTCTACGGGGTGCCGTCCGGGAAGGTGCCGCTGTTCTTCATCCTTTGGGCGCTCAGCAATTTCGTCGGGCCGCTGGCGCTCGGCCACCTCTTCGACACCATCGGCCGCAAGCCGATGATCACGGCCACCTACATCGGGTCCGCGGTCGTCGCCGCCATCCTGGCGGTGCTGTTCGTGACCCAGATCGGCGGGGTCTGGGCGTTCATCGCCGTCCTCGCGGTCGCGTTCTTCCTCGCCTCCGCCGGCGCCAGCGCCGCCTACCTGACGGTCAGCGAGATCTTCCCGATGGAGACCAGGGCGCTGGCGATCGCGTTCTTCTACGCGGTGGGAACCGCGATCGGCGGCATCACCGGCCCGCTGCTGTTCGGGCAGCTGATCAATTCCGGGGAGCGCGGTCAGGTGGTGTGGTCGTTCCTGACGGGCGCCGCCGTCATGGCGATCGCGGGGCTGGTCGAATTGCGGCTCGGGATCGCGGCCGAACGCCGTCCCCTCGAAGAGCTGGCCTTGCCCCTGACGGTCGACGACGCCGACGCCGAACGGCGGGATCAACCGTAGGCATCCCACCAGGTGTGCAGGTCTTCGACCGTGGCCGGGTCCCCGGAGACATCGCTGAGCATCAGCTTCTCGTCGTTGGTCCAGATCACGTTCGGGTGATTGTTGTAGGTGCCGCACGCGATCAGCCCGGCCATGTCGTTCGGGGTCTGGTCGTAGTGCCAGCTGACCGGTGAGCGGCCCTCGCCGGGACAATTCACCAGGCTGACGTTGGCGATGTCGTCGGTGAAGGCCTTCTTCAACCGGTCCGGTGTCGGGAACAGCCCGTAGGTGGCGTGGCTGGGACCGCCGGGCTGGGTGTTCTGCCCGCAGGTGACCATGGCGACCGCGTGCACCCAGACGCTGCCCGACTCCGGGGTCGCCGGTGTGCACGTGCCGGCCAGGTAGCCCGGTGGGAGCAGGCTCATCAGCCGGGCCTGGTCGCCGTTGGGGGCGGCGGTCGACGGCGGCGGGGTCTTCGCGACGGTTGCCTTGGCGTGCCGCTGGCCGTCGGGTTTCAGCATGAGCCAGAGCCCGACCGCGCAGACGGCGACGACGAGCACCGCGGCGGCGGCCACGATCGGCCAGTGGTTGCGCTTAATCGGTGCGGAATGTGTTGCGGGGGAGAGGATTTCGCTCTGGCGCAGGATCGTGTCGGCGCGTTCGCGCTCGGGGCTGGTGAGCGCCCGGTGCGCGGCCTCGGCCAGGGCGGCGGCGGTGGGATAGCGCTCGATCGGATCCTTGGCCATGCCGCCCGCGATCACGGCGTCGAAGGCCGGGCTCACCCCGGAGCCCTGCTCGCTGGGTTTGGGGATGGGCTGCATCATGTGGGCGCTGATCAGCATGCCGGTGCTGTCGGCGCGATAGGGCGGGGTCGCGGTCAGGCATTCGTAGAGCACGCAGGCCAGCGCGTAGACGTCGGCGCGCGGCGTCACCTCTTCGCTGGAAAACCGTTCGGGCGCCATGTATTTCAATGTGCCGACCGCGGTGCCCAGTTGGGTGAGTTTTTCGTCGGTCTTCGCGCTGGCGATCCCGAAGTCGACGAGATAAGCGAAGTCGTCGCCGGTGATCAGGATGTTCTGCGGTTTGACGTCACGGTGGGTCACCCCGGCCGCGTGGGCGGCGTCCAGGGCCGACGCGACCTGCCGGATGATGGCCACCGCCCGCGGTGCCGGCAGCGGCCCGACCCGTTCGATCAGGCTGCCGAGGTCGACGCCCTCGATGAGCCGCATCTCGAGATACAGCTGCCCGTCGATTTCGCCGTAGTCGTGTATCGGGACCACGTGGGGTTCCAACAGCCGGCCCGTGATGAGGGCCTCGCGCTCCATTCGCTTGCGGAACACCGGGTCCTGGCTGAACGTGTGGGACATCAGCTTGAGCGCGACCGTCCACTGTTTGACGGTGTGCTCGGCTTCGTAGACCTCGCCCATCCCGCCGCGACCGAGCAGCCGGTTGAGCCGGTAGGGCCCGAACATCGTGCCCACCCGCGAGTCCTGCGCGCCGGTCACTGCTGACTCCCATCGAAGGACCATGGCGGCGAGCGCCCGCTGGCCTCACCGCACGAAACGTACAACATCGTCCCGGCACGTGTCGGTCGCGCGATCAGTGGGCCGCCGGGATCAGCGGGCCGGGGGAGAGATCTGTACGACGGTGCCGTCCGCGGCCACCGCGATGGACCCGCTGAGGGCGCCGTCGGAGACGTTGATACGCAAGTTCAGGTCACCGTCCTTGCGTGACTCGACAGCCAGGAAGATCCGGTTGGCGTCGTAGACGTGCAGCGTCTGGGGCGCCTGCTGCACGACGCCGACGACCGCCTGCACGTCGAACTTGCTGAGGTCACCGACCGCCAGGCGGGAGGACACGGCCATTTTGGGCCCGACGCTCGCCCAATTGCCGTCGCGGTACAGCCAGGTCACCATCTTTTGCGCGTTCGCGGTGTCCGGGCGTTGGACCACCACCTGATCCTGGTAGATGTTCAGCTGGTAGCCCATCGTGTCGCCGAACTGCGTCCGCATCTGGGCGAGCACCCCGCTCACCCCGCTGAGGGTCAATAGCTGCGCCGGCGGCGCTGTCGTGCTTGTGGCCGGGGCCGCGGAGCCGGCAGGCGCCGCGGTGGGGGTGGTCGCCGCCGGCGGGGCGGACGGGGTGTCGCGCTGCAGTCCCCAGGCGAGGCCCGCGCCGAGCAGCACCACCGCGCAGGCGATGGCGATCCAGGCCCCGCGCCGGCCGATTCGTGACCGCGGGGCCGGCGTTCGCTCCGGGGCCGGCCGGATCTGCAGGTCGGTCACCAGCGACCGCAGCTCGCGCAGGGTGGTCGCCCTGGTAGCGGCGGCTACCCGCTCGCGGTGCTCTTCGGTCGACAGCTGACCGTCACCCAGCGCCGCGTCGAGCGCCTGGCAGATGGCGTTGCGGTCGTCGTCGCTCGCCCTGATGTCATCGCTCATCGGCGGGCTATCCGAGGAGCTTCGTCAGCCAGGTCGGGTCGGAGTAGTTCACCGACGCGGTGCCGTCCCACACGAAGGGTGTCGAATTGGCGTTGAGCCCCGACAGCGTCGCGTACCCGGCCGCGGACTTCGCCTTGCCCGCGCCGACTTCGTCCCCGGACTTGATGCACGTCAGCACGTCGGCGTCCGCACCGACGGTCTTGGCCAGCTGGGCCAGTTCGCCGTCGGTGCGGTCCTCCGCGGCGTCCTCCGCCGGCTGGAAGTTGCTGGCGAACAAGCCCGAATAGAAGGCGGTATAGGTCTTGGCGTCATTCTGGGCGGCCACGCAGTAGGACGCCGCCACCGCCCGGGTCGAGTAGTTCTTGCTGTGCGACTTGTCGTCGAGGAAGTCGAGCAGGTGGTAGCGCACCGCGAGCTTCTTGTTGTTCACGGCGCTCTCGATGTCACCCGCGTTCGACCTGATGAAACTGCCGCAGGGCGGGCAGATGGGTTCGTTGAAGATGTCGATGGTCATCGACGCCGCCGAGCTGCCGACGAATACACCGTCATCGAGGACCCGGAGCGCAACGGCGTCCGGTGGCGGGGGTTGCTTGCTCGGCGTGGGCGCGGACGAAGACTCCCACGGCCGGACGACGGCGAGCGCCACGCCCACGATGGCCACCAGTGCGGTGGCGGCGACGCCCACCCACAGCCAGGGCTTTTTGCTGCGCCGCGGCAGCTGCCCCCATGGCGCCCCGGTCGTGCTGGGACCCCAGGTGGGGGCGCCGGGCCAGCCCGTCGGCTGGGGCCCCGGGCCCCCGGGTGGTGGCGGCGCCGCCCACATCGGGCCGGACGACGGGGCGTGCGCGGGGGCGGCCTGGGCGATTCCCCCGGGCTGCTGGCCGGCGAACGCCGCCGGCATCCGCGCCACCTGGCTGCGCGCCAGGATGTCGGTGGCCCGGTCCTGGTCGGGTTCGGCCAGCGCCGCGTAGGCGGCCGCGGACAGGTCACCGCAGCTGGCGTAGCGGTCCACGGGATCCTTCGCCATGCCGCGGGCGATCACCGCGTCGAAGGCGACCGGGATGCCCGGCCGCGCGGCACTGGGCTTTGGGATCGCCTGGTGCAGGTGGGCGCCCATCACGCTGATCTGGTCGCCGGTGTACGGCGGGGATCCGGTCAGGCACTCGTACAGCACGCAGGCCAAGGCGTAGATGTCGGCCCGATGGGTGACATCGGAGTCGCTGAACCGCTCCGGGGCCATGTATTTGACGGTGCCCACGGTGGTGCCGATCTGCGTCAGCTTTTCGTCGGCGCTGGCGCTGGCGATCCCGAAGTCCACGAGGTAGGCGAAGTCGTCCGCGCTCACCAGGATGTTTTCCGGCTTGACGTCGCGATGCAGGACCCCGGCGGCGTGCGCGGCGTCGAGCGCCGAGCCGATCTGGCGCACGATGGCCACGGCCCGGGGCGGGGACAGCGGCCCGTACCGGCTCAGCATGGTGGCCAGGTCTTTGCCGTCGATCAGGCGCATGTCGACATACAGCTGGCCGTCGATCTCGCCGAAGTCATGAATCGGGACCACGTGCGGCTCCTGCAGCCGGCCCGCGGTGCGGGCCTCGCGCTGCATGCGGGAGCGGAAGACCGGGTCGGTGGACAGCGTCTGCGACATCAGCTTCAGCGCGACGGTGCGTTCCCGGACCGTGTCCTCGGCCTCATAGACGTCGCCCATGCCGCCGCGACCGATCAGCCGCCGCAGCAGATATGGCCCGAACTGCGAACCCTCCCGCGAATCCGCGGTCGTGTCACCCATCCCGACTCCTCAGTCACCGACCGTGCGCAGGCATAAGGCTAAGGTTTCACAGGCCGCTGGGCACGGTGAATAGCGAAAGCCAGCTAATTGCCCAACGGGGATTAACGGAGTTCGTCGTCACCGCTGGTGCGTTCGGTCAGCCCCTCGCGGGACAGGGCCCGCACGAATCCGAATGCCTGCATCCCGGCGGGGCCGGGGTTTTCGGTGATCCAGTCGTTGATCTTCCCGAAAGCGTTGGCCAGGTCGTCGCGCTTGACGCGGATCAGATAGGTCTTTCTGTCGTCGTCGGGATCGTCGATGGATTCGGCGACGGCGACGGGATTCTTGAAGGCGTACGCGATTCCGTGTACGGCGTCGTGGTTCAGCGCCCATTGCAGTTCGCTGGGCCGCAGCCGGTTGACCGCCAGATTGCGGTAGTCATGGTCGTCTTTTGAGCTGCTCACCTGGCCGATAGTCCTCCTCTGTGTGGCTCGAGAAAGTGGACGGCGAGGAACTGAAAATGATGCCGCGCAGGCGATTCGATCAGGGCTTCCATCGGGACCTTCCCATCATAGGAAGCTGGCGCATTCACTGCATGCCGAGCGCTCGGCCGACAGCGGTGCCACCGGTCAGGAGATGAGGTGGCTGACGAATGCGGGGTGCACCAGCAGCCCGATCCCGAGAAGCAGCAGGGTCGCCGCGGTCAGGCGTCTCAGTTGATCGCCGAACGGGGCCGCCTTTTCCAGCCAGATCACGACCGCGAGCCCTATCATCCATTCCAATTGCATTGTGCCAAAGGCGATCAGCAACAACATCAGCATCCAACAGGAACCGACGCAATAGACGCCGTAGCGGCCACCGGCGAGAAAGGCGCGGCCCGCGCGGCGGAGGCCGCCCGAACCGCTGGGCGCGGAGACCGGCCAGCGGCAATGTTGCAGGCACATCGCCTTGAAGGGCGTGAGCTGATGCAGGCCCGCAAGCACCGCCACCCCGCCGGCGGCACGGCCGACCCACGGGCACGTGTGGATCATCGGATCCAAGCGGACCGACGCCAGGTACGCCGGCACGCCCACCGCGCCCCACAGGGCTAGGTACCCGGTGACGAAGACGATCGCCGGCGCGGCGCTGCCCGCGGCGGCGCGGGAGTATCGCCGCACAACGGGCAGGACCGGTGGCAGCATCATCGCGGCCATCATGGCGACCCAGGCGAGCAGGAACGCGGCCACCGACGTCGCCGACTCGGCACCCATCTGCATGGAGTTGCCGCCGCGCATCCCCGAGGCGCTGGCGACCGACCACCACCAACCCAGGCCCGCCACACCCAGCAGGATCGCCGGCAGCCATATGTCGATCCATGACCACCTTGGTTGTGGGTGGCTGTCCACCTGGGACTCCCTTCGTCGTCGGCGCAATTTGACGTACCCTACCCCACCCGGGGTGGGGTAGGGTACGGTGACGATGAGCGGTTCACACGGACCGGGTTGGAGAGTGGGCGATGAGAGACGAACTGACGGTGAAGAAGCACGCGGCGTTGAACCGGCTCAAAACGGTTCGAGGGCACCTCGACGGGATCATCCGAATGGTCGAGTCCGACGCCTACTGCGTGGACGTGATGAAGCAGATCTCGGCGGTGCAATCCTCGCTCGAGCGCGCGAACCGGGTGATGTTGCACAACCACTTGGAAACTTGTTTTTCCGCCGCGGTGCTCGACGGCCGTGGTCAGGCGGCCATCGACGAACTGATCGATGCCGTCAAATTCACGCCCGCCTTGACCGGACCGCAGGCACAACTAACCGGCATCGCGGTCGGCGAAGCCGCCGATGACGAGCCGGCGACGGCGGGAAGCCGGGGATGAACGCGCGATTCGCGGTGCCGACGACGGCACCTTTTAACCGGGCGACGAAACGAAGGGATCGGTGACAACGATGGCGGTGCATGGATTTATGGCGAAGGCGATGCCGACGGTGGTGTCCGGCGTGGTCGGGGTCGCCGCCTACGAGGCCCTGGCGAAAGCGCCGTGGCGCAAGGCGACCGTGCTGGCCACCGCCTGGGGCATTCGGGTCGCCCGCGAGGCGGAACGCAAGGCGGGCAAGAGCGCTGAGCAGGCCCGGTTGACGGTCGCCGACGTGATGGCCGAGGCGCGGGAGCGCGCGGGAGACGATGTTTCACCGCTGACGGTGGCGGGCTCGGGCGAGGACGAATGACCACTGCTGTCCTGTGCGATCCCGACGTCGCCCTGAAGGTGGTGTCCGACGCGTCCGGGCGAATGCGGGTGCAGGTGAACGGTTTTCCCGTCGACGCGGTCCGGGCGGTCGCGATCGAGGAGACGGTCGCCAAGGTCGCCGGCGTGCAAGCCGTGCAGGCCTATCCACGATCGGCGTCGGTCGTGATCTGGTATGCGCCCCGGCAGTGCGACACCGCGGCCGTGCTGTCGGCGATCGGGGAAGCCGAACACGTCCCCCCGGAGTCGGTGCCGGCGCGGGCGCCGCACTCGGCCGACCTTCCCAAGACGGGTGTGGTGCGCAGGATCGCGAGCGGCATCGGGCTGGCGCTTTTCGGCCTGCGGACTCGCGCGTCGGAGCCTTCGGCCGAGGCCGCAAGTTGCGGCGGCTGCGGTTCCCCGCCGGTCACCGCCGGAGGGCTCTCGGCGGACGAGCAGAGCAGGCGCGAGCGACGCAGGTGGCTGCGCCGGGTGTTGCTGTCGTTCCCGTTGGGGCTGGTGGCGATGGCGTCGACGATGTTCTTCGGCGCGTATCCGTGGGCGGGCTGGGTGGCGTTCGCCGCGACGGTCCCGGTGCAGTTCGTCGCCGGGTGGCCATTCCTCAAGGGAGCGGTGCAGCAGGCCCGGGAGCTGACCTCGAGCATGGACACGCTGATCGCGCTGGGCACGCTGACCGCGTTCGGCTACTCCACCTACCAGTTGTTCGCCGGTGGCCCCCTGTTCTTCGACACCTCGGCGCTGATCATCGCGTTCGTAGTGTTGGGTCACTATTTCGAAGCTCGCGCCCAGGGGAAGGCGCGCGAGGCCATCAGCAAGCTGCTGGAGATGGGCGCCAAGGAGGCCACACTGCTCGTCGACGGTGACGAGCGGCGCGTGCCGATCGATCAGGTGCAAGTGGGCGACCTGGTGCGGGTGCGCCCCGGGGAGAAGATTCCCGTCGACGGCGAGGTCGTCGACGGCCGCGCCGCCGTCGACGAGTCGATGCTGACTGGTGAGTCGGTTCCCGTCGACAAGACCGTGGGCGACCGCGTCGCCGGTGCGACCGTCAACACCGACGGAATCTTGACCGTGCGCGCCACCGCCGTGGGGGCGGATACGGCGCTGGCGCAGATAGTCCGGCTGGTGGAACAGGCGCAGGGCGGCAAGGCGCCGGTACAGCGCCTGGCCGATCGCCTCTCGTCGGTGTTCGTCCCGGCCGTGATCGGCGTTGCGGCCGCGACCTTCGCGGGTTGGTCGCTGATCGCCGCTAACCCGGTCGCCGGCATGACCGCCGCGGTCGCGGTGCTGATCATTGCGTGCCCGTGTGCGCTGGGCCTGGCCACCCCGACGGCGATCATGGTCGGCACCGGCCGCGGCGCCGACCTGGGGATCCTGGTCAAGGGCGGCGAGGTGCTGGAAGCGTCGAAGAAGGTCGACACCGTGGTGTTCGACAAGACCGGCACCCTCACCCGGGCCCGCCTGCAGGTCACCGACGTCGTCGTCGGGAAGGGGCGCCGGCCCGACGCGGTGTTGCGGATCGCCGCCGCGGTCGAGTCGGGCTCCGAGCACCCCATCGGCGCGGCGATCGTCGCCGCGGCGCGTGAGCGGGAGCTGACGATTCCGGGCGCCACGGCGTTCACCAACATCGCCGGGCACGGGGTGCGCGCCGAGGTCGACGGCAAGTCCGTGGTCGTGGGACGGCGCAAGCTCGTCGACGAAGAGGATCTGCAGTTGCCCGACTACCTCGCCGCGGCGGCCGCCGAGCTGGAAGGCCGGGGCCGCACCGCGGTGTTCGTCGGTAGGGACGGCCACGTCGTCGGCGTACTCGCCATGGCCGACACGGTGAAAGACGACGCCGCCGACGTGGTCCGACAGCTGCACGACATGGGGCTGCAGGTCGCCATGGTCACCGGCGACAACGCCGGCACGGCTCACGCGATCGCCGAACAGCTCGGCATCGACCGGGTGCTGTCCGAGGTGTTGCCGCAGGACAAAGTCGCCGAGGTGCGCCGGCTGCAGGACGAGGGTCGGGTCGTCGCGATGGTGGGCGACGGCGTCAACGACGCGCCCGCCCTGGTGCAGGCCGACCTGGGCATCGCGATCGGTACCGGCACCGACGTGGCGATCGAGGCCTCCGATATCACCCTGATGTCCGACCGCCTCGACGGCGTGGTGCGCTCGATCCAGCTTTCCAGGCAAACCCTGCGCACCATTCACCAGAACCTTGGCTGGGCCTTCGGCTACAACACCGCCGCGATCCCGCTTGCCGCCCTGGGTTCCCTGAATCCCGTGGTGGCCGGTGCGGCGATGGGCTTCTCTTCGGTCAGCGTCGTGACGAACTCGTTGCGGCTGCGACGTTTTGGTCGGGAGGGTGCCCGCAACGGTGCCGGGCCGAAAACCGTTGGAAGCCCAGGCATTCAGAGGGCATTGGCTTAGGAGGTCACGATGGCCGGATTCACACGCCGGACGGCGCTCGCGGCGCTGGGTGCGGGCGCGGCGGTGGGCATCGGATATGCGTTGCGTGTCGGCGCCGGGTCCGCGTTTCGGATCCGCTTGGCCGATTGTGGCGGCATGATGGGCGCCGGTCACGCCGACATGCGGCTGTACATGGACATGTTCAACCGGCACACGGAGATCACCCGAACGGTCGAGGAGATCCCCGGCGGCGTCCGTACCACAACGCAGTCAGCCGCCCCCGACCTCGCCGCGCAGCTGCACGCGCATGTGTCGAGCATGTACGCGCATCTGGACCAGGGCACGGAGGTGATGTGCATGAGCCAGAGCCTGCCGACGCTCTTCCGCAACGCCGGCGGTTACCGCCGGCAGCTGACGCTGACGCCCACGGGCGTCGTCGCCGAGGAGACCTCCGACGATCCCGCGCTCGCCGAGGCGATCCGTGCCCACGCTCGCGAGGTGACCGGGTTCGTGCAGGACGGCATGCCGGCGATGATGCGGGGAATGATGGGACCCGGCTGCATGGGGTCCGGCGGGATGATGGGGCCCGGCGGGATGATGGGGCCGCGCTGACCTCAGCGGCGGTACTTCAAGAACAGGTAGCCGTCGCAAACCAGCGCGTGTTCGAGGCGCATCGTCACCGGTGCGGGCAGCGCCGACGGGGTCAGGCGGTGACCCACCGGCTGGCTGGCGGCGAGTTTGGGGGCCAAAGTCACGCAGATCTCATCGACGGCATCGGCCTCCACCAGTTCGTCGAGCACGGTCGGGCCGCCCTCGCACAGGATGCGGTGCAGCCCTCGTGCGCGCAGCAGCGCGACGACCCGTGCCACGTCGACGGATTCTTCGCCCGCCACCAATACCTGCCGCCCGCCGTCGCCGAAGTCCTCTCGCGCCGCCGCGGCCTGCGCGCACGTCACCACGATCGGTGGCTGGTCGGGGTCGTCGAACAGCCTCGACGGCAGCCGGCCGCTGCGGCTGATCACCGCGATCGGGGGCGGTGCGGTCCGGCCCGCGTCGATGAGCCGCACCGGGCCGTAGTTCTCAGCGCGCGCCGTGCCGGCGCCCACCAGGACGACGTCGGCGAAGCCCCGCAGGGTTTTCAGCAGCTGTTGATCGACGGGACACGACAGTGGACCGGCCCGGCCGCCGAACGCGGCCGCGCCGTCGGCGCTGAAGATCATGTTGGCCCGCACGCCTGGCGGGGGATCGGCGTAGAACGATGCGAGTTCGGCGATGCCGGCAACGGTGCCCACCCGGGGAATCACCGTTACGCCTCGTGGCCGGGTTCCAGATGCTGAACGTCGCTGAAGGACACCCAGCTTTCCAGTTCCCGCGGGGGCCGGCCGTCCACCGGCGCGAGCAGATGCCCGACGTGGTCGCCCAGCGAGAAGCGCTCGACAATCTCGCCGACGAACCATGCGGCCGCGTCGTCGAGGATGGGCACCTGCGCCGGACCGCTGTGCCACGAGCAGCGGTCGAACTTGTTGATCGTGTCGCCGGTTTGGCTGCCGAACAGCTCCACGATGTCGAGGTGCTCGTGGTCGAACACGTGCACCGCCAGGTGAGTCGCCTCGGTGGCGACCCGGAACGTGTGGTTCTTCTTGGACAGCCCGACCAGGAATCGGGGCGGGTGGATGCTGGTCTGGCTGGCGAACCCAACCAGACAGCCCGCCGCGATGTCGTCGGCCCGCGTGGTCACCACGTACATCGGGTAGTTCAGCACCGCGACCAGCTTTTCGAACGCGTCTTCTCCGGGGTCGGCCATCCGCTCAGTCTTCCCGTTCGGCCCCCCGGGGAACCGCATCGGCCCGCCTATCCGCTACAAGAGCAGCTTTCTACGGCTTCGTCGCTGGGTCCGAAGGTCTCGGAGTCGGCAATGACGGTGTAGACCTCCCAGCGTTCCCCGCCGGGGCCGGTGACCCACACCTTGTCCTGGTTGGCGAAGCAGCAGGTGGTGTTGAGCTCCTCCTCGGTGACGAGGCCGCCTTCGGTCAGGCGCGCGATTTCGTCGTGCACGGTGTCGCTGGAGGCGACTTCCACACCGAGGTGGTTGAGGCTGCCGCCGTGGCCGGGGTTCTCGAGCAGCACCAGCTTCAGCGGGGGTTCGGCGATCGCGAAGTTGGCGTACCCGGGTTTGACCTTGGCCGGTTCGGTGCCGAACAGCTTGGAGTAAAACGCGATCGCCTCGCCGAGGTCGTCGACGTTGAGGGCGAGTTGCACACGAGACATGAGGTGTCCTTTCTTTACGGTGCGGCTATGGGGTGGTGGTGGGTAGGAGTTCGGCGATCAGGGCCTCGACGCGCTGGGCGATGTCGTCGCGGATGGCGCGCACCGCGGTGAGCGGTTGGCCTGCGGGGTCGGGCACTTTCCAGTCGCGGTAGGACACTCCCGGAAAGTAAGGACAGGTGTCGCCGCAGCCCATGGTGATGACGACGTCGCTGCGCTGCACGTCGTCGCCGGTGAGGACTTTCGGGCTGGCGGCGGTGATATCGATGCCCAGCTCGGCCATCGCGGCAATCGCAACGGGGTTGATTTCGTCGGCGGGTTGCGTTCCGGCCGAGCGGACTTCGATGCGGTCTTCGGCCATCCGGTTCAGCAGGGCGGCGGCCATCTGCGAGCGCCCGGCGTTGTGCACGCAGACGAACAGGACGCTGGGCTTATCGGCCATCGGCCTGGGCTCCGCGAAATAGCTTGGGGCGCAGCGCAAGCGACACGTAGACCAGCGCGATTAGCACGGGCACCTCGATCAGTGGTCCGACAACCCCGGCAAGGGCTTGCCCGGACGTAACGCCGTAGGTCGCGATGGCGACCGCGATCGCCAGTTCGAAGTTGTTCCCGGCGGCGGTGAACGCGAGGGTGGCGGTGCGGGCGTAGCCAAGTCGCAGCAGCAGTCCGAGGCCGTACCCGCCCGCCCACATGATCGCGAAGTAGGCCAGCAACGGGATCGCGATGCGGGCCACGTCCCATGGCCGCGAAGTGATCGCATGCCCCTGCAGGGCAAAGAGAATCACGATGGTGAACAGCAACCCGTACAGGGCCCACGGCCCGATGCGGGGGAGGAACCGCGTTTCGTACCAGTCGCGGCCCCGGGTCCGTTCGCCCAGCCGGCGGGACAGGTATCCGGCGAGCAGCGGAATGCCGAGGAAGACGAGCACCGCCTTGGCGATCTGCCACGGGGAGACGTGGATGCCGGTTTGGGGCAGACCCAGCCACCCGGGCAGCACCGACAGGTAGAACCAGCCCAGCGCGGCGAACATGACCACCTGGAACAGCGAATTCAACGCGACCAGCACGGCCGCGGCCTCGCGGTCCCCGCACGCCAGGTCGTTCCAGATGATGACCATCGCGATGCAGCGGGCCAGCCCGACGATGATCAGGCCGGTGCGGTACTCGGGCAGGTCGGCCAACAGCGACCACGCCAGCGTGAACATCACCGCGGGTCCGACCACCCAATTGAGCAATACGGAGGACGCGATCAGCTTGCGGTCGGCGGTGACTTCGTCCAGCCGGTCGTAGCGAACCTTGGCCAGCACCGGGTACATCATGACGAGTAGGCCGACCGCGATCGGCAGCGAAACCCCTTGAACGGCAACGGCACTCAGCGCGTTACCGAGACCGGGAACGATGCGCCCCAGCAACAGGCCCGTGGCCATGGCGGCGCCGATCCAGATCGGCAGAAACCGGTCCAGGATGGGGAGCCGGGTCGCCGCCGCGTCCGCCGTGAGCGCCCTGGTCATGGTTTCAGCACCGACGAAAGTTGCTGCAGCGCGGCGGGAATCACCCAGTAGTAGACCCAGGTGCCCCGGCGCTCGCAGTCCAGCAGCCCGGCCGAGCGCAGCAGCTTGAGGTGGTGGGAAATCGTCGGCTGCGACAGGTCGAAGGTGGCCGAGATCTCGCAGACGCAGGCCTCACCGCCGGGGTGGCTGGCGATCAGGCTCAACAGCCTGAGGCGAACGGGGTCGCCCAGCGCTTTGAACATCGTCGCCAGCTCGTTCGCCCGGGACTCGGCCATCGCGGCCGTCGCCAGGGTCGGGCAACATGCCAGCCCTTGTTTCGACATTCTTCTATATAAGCACTTATCGAATCAGCCGCCACTCTCAGTTCGTCGCGACGCGCCGAATCGCGTAGGCGGCGACGCCAATGCCCAGCACCGCCAGGCCAGCCAGCACCGAGGACAGGGGCATCGCGAATGCCAAGACGACACACCCGGTCAGTCCCAACACCGGGATCGCTCGGTGCGGGCGGCCCTCATCGGCGCCGAGGGTGAAAGCGGAGGCGTTGGCGATCGCGTAGTAGATCAGCACGGCGAATGAAGAAAAGCCGATTGCGCCCCGAAGGTCGACGGCGGCGGCCAAGACCGCGACGACGGCGCCGATCAGCAGTTCGGCGCGGTGCGGCACGTGGAAACGCGGGTGCACGGCGGTCAGCGTGTGCGGGAGGTGGTGGTCGCGCGCCATGGCCAGGGTCGTGCGCGAGACGCCGAGAATCAACGCCAGCAACGAGCCCAGCGCCGCCACCGTCGCACCCACCTGCACCACGAGCGCCAGCCAGCCCGTCCCGGCCACCCGCACGGTGTCCACCAGCGGCGCCGTGGCCTGGCCGAGGCGCCGGGGTCCCAGTACCGCCAGCGCCGCTACGGCCACCAGGGCGTAGACGGCCAGGGTGATGGCGAGGGCGAGCGGTATCGCGCGGGGGATGGTGCGCGCCGGGTCGCGCACCTCCTCGCCCAGGGTGGCGATGCGCGCATAGCCGGCGAAGGCGAAGAACAACAGCCCCGCCGCCTGAACCACCCCGCCGACGGTCGCATTCGCCGGGCGGAGTTGTTCGACGTCGGCCGCTCCCGAGGCGAACGCCGTCACGACCACCGCGGCCAGCACCGCGAGGACGAGCGCGACGATGATGCGGGTCAGCCAGGCCGACTTCCGCACCCCGGCGTAGTTCACCGCGGTCAGCGCCACCACGGCCGCGACCGCGACCGGGTGCGCGTGCGACGGCCACGCATAGGAGCCGATGGTCAGGGCCATCGCGGCGCACGACGCGGTCTTGCCCACGACGAAACCCCACCCCGCCAGGTATCCCCAGAAATCGCCCAGCCGCTCGCGGCCGTACACATAAGTGCCCCCGGAGGCGGGGTAGCGGGCGGCAAGGCGCGCGGACGAGGTGGCGTTGCAGTAGGCCACCACCGCGGCCACCGCCAGGCCCAGCAGCAGCCCCGAGCCCGCCGCGCGCGCCGCGGGACCGAGCGCGGCGAAAATCCCGGCGCCGATCATCGAACCCAGTCCGATTGTCACCGCGTCGAATACGCCCAGGCTCCGGCGAAGCTCGCCGGTGTCGTTGTCGGCCAATCGGTCTCCTTACCGCATACGCCACGCCAACCTATCAAACTGGTTTGATGTATTCTCGGCCAAGATGGTGGCAGATAAGACGGCGGTCCCGTCGCTGATGCAGATGGCCTCGCATCCGGTGCGCTGGGCCATATTGACCGAACTCGCGGGGAGCGACCGCCGCGTGCGGGAGTTGGCTGCCGCCGTCGACGAGCCGCAGAACCTGGTTTCCTATCACCTGCGGCTGCTGCGCTCGGCCGGCCTCGTCGACGCGCGGCGCAGCAGTTTCGACGGCCGCGACACCTACTACCGCCTGAACCTCACGGGCTGCGCCGGGGCGTTCCGCGAGGCCGCCGCGGCGCTGCATCCGGCACTCGCGCCGATACCCGTCGCAAAGCCGGCTTCGCGGTCGGTGCTGTTCTTGTGCACCGGTAACAGCGCACGATCACCCATGGCCGCGGCGCTGCTGGAGCACAAAGGCCAGGGGCGCATTCGGGCCGCGAGCGCGGGCAGCCACCCCAAACCGCAGCTGCACCCCAACGCGATACGCGTCATGCGCGACAGGTACGGCATCGACCTTGCAGGGCGCCGGCCCCAACCGTTGGCCGCCGTGGCCCGGCGCCGCTTCGAGTGCGTGATCACGCTCTGCGACAGGGTGCGCGAGTACGCGCTCGACCATGACCTGGCGACGACGCACTGGAGCCTGCCCGACCCGTCGGCCGGCGGCTACCGCGAATTCGAAAGGGTGGCAAGCGAATTGGACGGACGCATCGACTTCCTGTTGCCAGCCCTGGACGCGCACCCGCGGGGATGATGACCGTGCCGCTCGATCGACGTGACTTCTTCAAATGGGGTGGGCTCGCCGCCCTGGCCGCGGGCGGGGGCGCCGCGTGTGGGCGGTCCGAACAACCCGCCGGCAAGCCCGACTACACGCTGCGGATCGGCACCGGCACAGTCGAATTGGCACCGGGCCACGTCGTGTCGACCCTGACCTACAACGGCCAATTCCCCGGACCGCTGCTGCGGTTCAAGGAGGGCCAGCGGACAACCGTGGATGTCTTCAACGACACGGGTTCCCCCGAGCAGCTGCACTGGCATGGCCAGCACTTGGGTGTCGACGTCGACGGCTCCGCCGAAGAGGGCACCCCCTATGTGCCCGCGCACGGCATGCGGCGCATCTCCTTCGTCCCCGGCCCGGCGGGCTTCCGCTTCTATCACACCCATGTGGTCCCGCGCGCCGACCTGTCCCGCGGGCAATACAGTGGCCTGGTCGGCCCGGTCTACATCGAACCCAGGGATAACGGCGGGGCCTACGACCAAGAGATCTTCCTGACGCTCAAGGAATTCGAGCCCGCGTTCACGCGCGGCGGTGACATGGCCAGTGATTTCCTGCCCGGCGAAGAAGACCCGGAGCTCAAGGCAAGGGGCGAGTCGTCGATGGCGGCCTCGCTGGCTCGCGGCGAACCCCGCGGCTTCGAGGTCAGTTACGGGGCGTTCGCGGTCAACGGCCGGATGCTCGGCCACGACGACCCCATCCGGGTGCGCACCGGCCAGCGGGTGCTGATGCACGTCCTGAACGGCAGCGCCACCGAATCGCGCAGCCTGGCCTTGCCCGGGCATGCCTTCAACGTGATCGCACTGGACGGAAACCCGGTGCCGAATCCGGCCGCAGTGCCCGTGCTGTGGCTCGGTGCGGCCGAACGGATTTCGGCGGTGGTCACCATGAACAATCCGGGGGTATGGGTGCTGGGCGACCTGTCCGACGATGACCGCGGTCACGGCATGGGTGTGGTGATCGAGTACGCCGGGCGCGGCGGGGATCCGGCCTGGGCCGCGCCCCCGCCGTTCAAGTGGGATTACCGCCTGTTCGCGCGGCTCGGGCCCGTCCCGCCGCCCGACCGCACGATCGAGCTGCTGATCGAGAAGCGCAACGCCGCCGACAACGGCTTCAACGTGTGGACCTTCAACGGCGCGCCCTTCTCGATGGACACCAACCAGCCCGTGCTCAACGTGCAGCGCGACAAGCGCTACCGCCTGCGCTTCCGCAATGCCAGCGACGACCTGCACCCGATGCACCTGCACCGGCACACGTTCGAAATCACCCAATTCGCCGGCACGCCTACGGCCGGCGTGCGCAAGGACGTCGCGATGCTGGGCGGCTACCAGAGCATGGACGTCGACTTCGTCGCCGACCAGCCCGGCCTGTCGCTGCTGCACTGCCACCAGCAGATCCACATGGATTACGGCCTCATGCTGCTGCTCAACAGCGCCTGATCTCAGCCGAGCGGATTGTTCTCCCGCACACCGCGATACATGCCCCAGCGCACGATCCACGGCATCACGACCCGCTCGACCGACCACGACGGAAAGCGGAACGCGTGGCCGGTGGGCAGAAACACCTCCAGCCCGTTGGGCTGAACCCCCACCAGCGAACCCCACCGCCGCGTCGGCGCGCGGTAGGTGTCGAGCCGCCCGCCGCTGAGTTCGGCCCGGACGTTGCGGGCCACCAACGCATCCCCGCGGTTGCGGGCCGAGCTCCGCAGCGGGTCGGTCGCCGCGACGTCGCCGACCGCGAAGACGCCCCGGTGCCCGGGCACCCGCAGCTCCGGTGTCACGCGCACGAACCCGTCCTCGTCGAGCAGCTCGGGCGGCAGCCAGTCGGTGTTGGGTCGCACCCGCCCGATCGCCCACAGCACGGCGTCGGCGCAAGCCGGGGGTTGTCCCGTGCTCCAGCGGACCGGGTCGCCGGTGATCTCGTCGCCCGCGAAGGCGTCGGGCAGCACGGCGCGGTGGCCGGGGTGGATGCGCACGCCCAGGGCGGTGAGCCGGCCGCGAATCCGGTCCCAAATTCGCGGGTGGTACTCGCTCAGAGCGCGCGACCCAGGGAAGTACAGGTCGATCCGCTTGTCCGGCCACGTGGTGGCCAGGTTGAGCGCGCTGCTCACCGCCGCCGCGCCGCCGCCCACGACGACGACCGAGCGGGCGGTCGCCAGCCGGTCGTGCGCGGCGCGCAACTCCGCCCCGACGTCCGTCGCGGACTGCATTGTCGGCCGGCGCCAGAAGCCGTTGCTGACCCCCGTCGCGATGATCAGCGCGTCGTACTCCTCGGCGAGAGCTTCCCCGTCGGCGCGTTTGCCCACGACGGTGCGGGCGGCCAGGTCAAGGCCGGTGAGCTGGGCCTGCACCGTCCGCACCCGGTCGAGGCGCCGGAACCTGTCGAACGGTATCCAGTAATCGCGGGCCCAATCGTGCGGGCGCGAGAGCCGAACGCCGAGTTCCTGACCGCTGACCAGCGCGGGCTTGACGGAGATGCCGACGACGTCGGCGTGCCCGGACAGCCGGATCGCGGCCAGGACACCCGCGTCTCCAAGCCCGGCAATGACGACACGCTTGCGGTTCATGTCGCTATCCTGCCTGGCATGAAGTTCGCGATCACGCACTGATCGATCGATTGCCAGGAGCACGCAGTTGATCACCACCGAGATACGGCCGACGCACCCGCGCGCGCGTGCCGCGTTGCGCGCCGCCGTGCGCGCGTCGGCCCCCCGTCCGGCCGCCGCCCGGCGGGCCGCCAAGGACTTCGAGAAGCCGGCCCTGGGGGCTGCGGTGCTCGCCGAGATCCGGTGGGCGTTCACCGCGCCCCGCACCTGGCTGATGGGCGTGGTCGCCAACGTGGTCTTCGCCGCCGCATGGCTGCTGGTGCAGCCGCTGACCATCGGGCGCCACCACACCGACTGGGTGATCTTGGTGGGCACCTACTTTTCGTCGTGGGTGCTGGCCGACGTCACGACCACCAACCTGTTGGGCGCCGATCACTACCGCGTGCTGGCGGGTCTGTCCGACGGCGTGCCCTTCTGGCGAATCCTGCTGATCAAAAACCTTGCCCTGCTTGCGATCGTCGGGATGCCCACCTTGCTGGCGGCCATGGTGTTGACGCTGTGCCTGGAAACGCCTGGGCGGCTGGCGATCACGATCCCCACCGTCGCCGTGCCCATCGTGTCCTGGCTGGGGGTGGGCAACCTGATCTCGGTGCTGCACCCGGTCGGTGTCGAGCCGCTGGTCCGGCGATGGCGGCAGCGCGGCGACCGGCGCACCATCGGTAGCTGGCTGACGGTGCTGACCCTGCCGTACGTGTTGTACTACGTCGCCGATCCGATGAACGGGGTCGAGCACAAGGTGCTCTGGACCAAGTTGCCCGCGATGATCTGGCCGGTATTCGGTCGTGACACCAAGAGCTTCGTGCACCTGGCCATTGCCGTGGCCGTTTGGGTCGCAGGCACCACCGCCGCGGTGTGGTGGGTCCGCAAGCGCGGCTTGACGATCAGGTAATCGGTTACGGCACTTTGGGCTTGATCTCCTCGATCACCCATTGTGCGTAATCGAGGGATTCGTCGACACCGCTGAGGGCGGGGATGGGCACCGCGCTGACCGTCACCCCCGGTCCGGCCAGCCAGCCCAACCGGTCGACGATCTCGCCGGCGCTCATCCCCGGGCGCCCATTCGGATCGTCGCGTGCGACGTGTCCTTCCCCGACCCGGTTGGTGCTCAGCCCGTGCATCACCTCGAACGGCCGTCCGTCATAGGCGGGCTGGGACTTGATGTAGTCGATGTCGTTCGTCTAGATGGTGATGTAGCCCAGGCTTTTCAGGTCGGTCAACGTGATGCGCCTCCTCTGGCTGTCTCGGCCCAGTTAAATCATCGCCCGGAGTGGACCCTGCGGGTCGACGCCCAGCGAACTCAGTGCCGACGCGTGGTAGATGGTGCCGGGGACATGGATGGCGTGCAGCTGGCCGACATGCACGTCGCGCCAATACCGTTGCAGCGGCTTGTCCATGCGGGCCGCGTTGCCGCCCGAGCGGGCGAA
>NZ_LZKH01000117.1:0-7898 GCF_001672745.1 Mycobacterium sp. E1386 | reverse complement strand
TGCCGCGACCACGAACACGACGCCGGCGACGATGACCACCCACGCGACCACTTGACCCAGCCGACTGTGCGCGCCGAATCGATGCCCGTCCCCGGGGTGGCCGGTCACGGTGGTCGGTTCGCCGCTGGATTCAGGATTTTGCGTCATGCCCCAAACGATGGCACGGGTATACCCACCGGGGGTAGGGACCATTGGCCCTAGAAAAGGGCGTGGCCCATCTGGTCGGCTTACCTGATGGCCGGATTCACTCGGCGGGCCGCGCTCGCCGCGCTCGGCGCGGGCAGCGTCCTGGGTCTGGCGCATCTGCGTGCGCGCGTCTTTGGTCCTCCCTCGACCGCTATCCGCCTCACGGACGGGGGCGGTTTCATGGGCGCCGGTCACATGGACATGAGCCGCTACATGGAGATGTTCATGCGGCACAGCGAAATCGACCGGATCGTCGAGGACATCCCCGGCGGCGTGCGCACCACCACCGAATCGGCATCACCGGACCTGACCGCTCAACTGCAAGAGCATGTTTCGAGCATGTACGCCCACCTCGATCAGGGCACCGAAATCCGTTGTATGAGCCAGAGCCTGCCGACACTTTTCCGTCGCGCCGGCGGCTACCGGCGCCAGCTCACGTTCACGCCTAGAGGCGTGATTGCCGAGGAGACCGCCGAGGATCCGGCCCTCACCGATGTCATCCGTGCACACGCGCGTGAGGTCACCGGTTTCGTGCGGGACGGGATGCCCGCCATGATGCAACAGTCGATGGGCTGCGGCCGAATGATGGGACCTCGCAGGCCTTGACGGCCAATGCCTTGAAGGCGTCGTGGCCAGGGGCGGAGTTGCTACGTCATTTGCGCGCCCACCAGCGAGGCGCTGATGTCGTAAAATCCCGGGCCGTCGGGGGCCTTTATCCTTCTGCACGAGACAAAGTTCGATTCGCCACGTTTTAGGTCGTAAACGTACCGATCGTTGAATTCCTGACTACCCGATTTGCGTTGAACCGCCACGGTCGCGCGGACCGAAGCATCCTTCAAGTTGTTGATCACATGCCAGGACGAAAAGCCGCCGCACGCGTTGTCCGGCCAACTCCCCACCGAAGCGAGGCCATTCGGGGCGACGGTGTCCGCGGACACGACCCCCGGCCCACCGATGGCCGGAATGCAAACGGCGAGTAGCGCAAGACTATTAGCGACATATCTCACGGTCGTTCTCTCCACGATCAAAGAAGAATCGTACCGCCACAGCCGCCCGACAGTTGGTCAAATCGGGCGCATTCATCGGCCCGCCGCCACGAAATCGGCGCCGTGGTCGGTAGTGGCGAACGGAACTAGAACGGCGCCGGTTCGTCGGCCGGGGGTGCGGGGCCGCATGCGGTGGGTTGGGTGGCTAGTCGCGTTCGGCGGTTGTGGTGGCGTTCGGTGGCGATGCGCTGGGCCCGGTTCTGGGCACGAGTCCTGTTACGCAGCGGCATCATCGCGGTGCGCTCGCCGCAGCGCTCGGCGCCGGTGGCGGGGGCGGGCAGGTCGCCGGTGGGCGCGCACAGGCTGGGGAACAGCAGCGCGCTGCCCGGGGCGGTGACGTAGGTGTGTCCGTCGGGCAGGCGCCAGATGAGGGTGCCGTCGGGCAGCTGCTCGTCGCGCCAGCCCCAGAACGTTTTGAGCAAATGATGTTGGCGGCAAAGACATTTCAGGTTCGACGGATGAGTCGGGCCGCCATCGGCGTACGGGATCGTATGGTCGATATCGCAGTCGACGGCCGGGCGATCACACCCCGGCGCCCGACACGTCAGATCCCGGCACCGCACGAAATCTGCCAGCCGGGCCGACGGGATGTAGCGCGGTTCGGCCTGCGTTGGGACGCTCACCGGCACCAGCCTCGCCGAGCCGGCCAGCTCGGCGACCACCTCGGCGGAGATCAGCCGGTCAGCACCCACCTCCGTCGCCGGGGCCGACCCGTGGCCCTGGACGCTCGCCTGCTCGGCGACCACATGAATGACGACCGGCGTTGCCGCAGGACGCTTTCCCGCCGCGCAATCGGGCCGCCCACAACGGCAGCCCAGTCGATCCGCCCCGGCTGCCAGCGCCCCGAGGGCGTCGGCACGCCGCTGATCGCGGCCGCGCGGATCATGCTCACACACCGTCGCCGCCAGGGCATCCAACCGCTCGTCCAAGGCGTGGGCATCCGGGCTGAACAAGCTGCCGCGGATCTCGGACATGCCGCCCTCGAGATCCTCGATGCAGACCTCACGCTCGGCCCGACACTGCTGGCGGCGCCGCACCGCGTCGACGTCGGCCTTGGCGACGATCTTGTCCACCTCGCCGGCCAACCGTCCCCTGGTCATCGACGGCCAACGCGCCGCGCGCACAGCCAACTCGCCATCCACGGCCGCCAGCACTTCAGCGTCGGTGATCAGATCGGTGCGGTAGACGATGGTCTGAAACAACCGGAAATCGATGTCACCGGCGCGGAACACGGCGGCCACCTGCGGCAGCCGCTCACGCATTGCCAGCGCGTACCGCATGAAGCTGCCCGCCATCGCCAAGCTGACCCGAAACGCCGCAGCTACCTCGGCCCCCACCGCTGCCCAGGTGTCCACCGCCCAATCGGCCTCCTCGCCACGCTGGGCGCGGCGCAGCTCGAACAACTCCCCGACCGCGTCCAGCCGAGCCGCCACCACCTGGGCCTCTAGCCGCCACGACGCGCACATCCGATCCAGCAACGCCCGCGAGCGCTCACACCGCGGGGGCTTCCAATACTCGTGCAGTCGCGTATCGAACATGTGTTCTAGTATAGGAAGTACCACCGACAAGTGCGGCGATTACGGCATCCGGGTGCGATGGCGCTTGTCGTGCGACGGGACGCCGTTCACCCCGCCGGTGGACTGCGCGTAGCTGCCCACGGCGTAGGCGACGCCGGAACCCATGATGGCCAACGCGTCGCGGTTGATGTTGTCGACGGTTTCGTGGGGGCCCTGATAGTTGGGATCGAACGGGACGCCGGCCTGCCCGCCCCACAATCGGGCCTGCACCGTGGTTTTCGGCTGCGTGGCGCCGGCCGTCATGCCCCCGATCGGAACGCCCGCGACCATGAAGGGGTGGTAGTCGGCGAGCGTGCTCAGCGGCATGTCCGCGGGCCGCTTCCCGGCCAGGTTCAGATAGCCGGCCAGGGTGCGCTCGATGCCCGCCGACCCGTCCGGGATGTCCGCGTACGTCACCCCAGGCGCCGGCGGACCGGACTGATCGCCGTCGTCGGTGAAGAAGCCGGCGTTGGGCGAGCCCAGCCGGGTGAAGTTCAGGTACATCGCCAGATCGTTGAGCTGATCGCCGTCCAGGCCGAACACGTAATCCATGACGCCGTTGAGCCCGTCCTCGTCGGCGCCCCAGAACGCGAATCGCACCGCGTTGTTCACCGGCGCCAACGGGCCGAGCTGCAGCGCCGTTTCCAGCACCGCGGCCACCCCGGATCCGTCGTCGTTGATGCCAGGCCCGCCACGCGAGCTGTCGAGATGCGCCCCGACCATGATCACTTCGTGCGGAGAACCGGTCTTGGTCTGCGCCAGCACGTTTCGCGAGGTGATCTTGGTGTTCTGGGCGTCCAGCACCAGATGGATGGGCGCGCTCGCGCCGGCGAGCGCGGTCGCGGCGGGCCTGCCCGCGACCGCAACCGGCACGGTCAGCTGCTTGAAGTAGCCCGGATTGAACAACGTCGGCGGGGCGCCCTGGCCGGCGGGCGCACTGAGCACGACCAGCGCGGCCGCGCCCTTGGCCACCGCGCTGTTCTGCTTGTCGACCACCGAACAACGCGCGTCGTCGACGACGGCGATCGAACCCTTGGGCAGCGCGGCCGGGTAATCGCTGGCCGCACAGCCCGAGGGTTGGGCGGGCCGGACGGGCTGGCCGGTCAGTCCACCGGGCGGTGTCTGGACCAGCAACGACGCCTGGTCGACGGGGTAGCTGCGTCCGGCGATCGTCATCGCCGGCCTGCCCGGGGATACGGTGTACAACCGGTCAAACTGCGGGGTCATCACCTCAAACCCCCTGTCGCGCAGCGCTTTGGCCACGTAGTCGACGCTGGCGTCGTACCCCGGGGTGCCGTCCGCCCGGTTTCCTTTGTTGGCGTTGGCGATGTTCTGCAGCGCGCGCAGGTGGGCGAACATCCGATCGGCGGTCACTTTTCCGGCCAGGCCGCGACCCAAATCCGGTGCGGCCGCGGGTGATCCCGGCCGTCCCGACGAGCAGCCCGCCAGCAGCGCGGTCGCCAGCAGCAGTGCCGCTCCCAGCCGGCGGGTCATGGCTTCGTGAGCACGTGGCGCGTGCGGTCCTCCATCGCGGGCACTCCGTTGTGGCCGCCGAGGTCTTGGGCGTACAGGCCCACCGCGTACGCGACGCCGCCGCCGTTGACGCCCAGCGCGGCCTTGTCGATGTGGTCGAGGGTGTCGGTCTTCTGATGATAGTTGGGGTCGAACGGCTGGTCGGCGGTCCCGCCCCACAACTTCGCCTGCTCCGCAGACATTTTCACCTCGGCACCGGAGAACAGGCCGCCGGCGGGGATGCCCGCCAGGGTGAACCCGTCGTAGTCGGAACGGCCGTCAAACGACGTGTCCTGCGCGGTTTTTCCGGCCGACTTCAGATAGGCGACCAGCGTGCGCTCGATACCGGCCGATCCCTCCGGCACCACCGGCTGCCCGCGGGCGTCCGCCGGCAGCGATTGGTCCCCGTCATAGGTGAAGTAGCCGGGGTTGGGCGACGCGAGCATGTCGAAATTGAGGTACAGGGCGATGTTTTTGAGCGCAGTCAGGTCGAGTGACTCGACGTAGTTGCGCGATCCGATCAGGCCGAGTTCCTCCGCGCCCCAGAACCCGAACCGCACCGCGTTGCGCACCTGTGGCGAATTACCCAGCCGCAGGGCGGTTTCCAGTATCGCGGCCACTCCCGAACCGTTGTCGTTGATGCCCGGTCCATCCGGCACGCTGTCCAGGTGGGCGCCCGCCATCACGACGTTGGTCGTCGATCCCGTTTTGGTCTGCGCGATCACGTTGCGGGCCTTGAAGCTCTGCACACTCGCCTTCAGCTTGATGGTGGCCGGCCCCGGCTGGGTGCGCAGTTGCACGCCGACGGACTTGGTCACGCTCACCACCGGGATCTTGACGGTCGTGTCCGGCCCGAGCGTGCCGCCCATCTGTTGCTCGTCGACGTTGTCGGCGACGATCATCGCGACCGCGCCGCGCTGCGCCGCGACGTCCTCCTTCTGAGCGAACGGGCACGTGCCGCGGTCCACCAGGACCACGGCACCCTGCACCGGCAGGTTGCCGTAATCCGAGGCCGCGCAACCGGGGCCGTTGTTTGCGGGGATGGCGACCAGCGGCCCGCTCACCCCGTCCGGTGGGGTGCCGAGGCTGAAGTCGAGCGCGTGCGCCTCGACCGGCCTCCCACCGACCGTCACCTCCGGCTTGTCCCCGTGAAACACCCGCGCGGAGAATTCGGGGGTCTGCACGTCGAAGCCGCTGCCGCGCAATGTGTTTACGACGTAGTCGACGCTGGCCTCGTAGCCGGGGGTGCCCACCGCCCTGGTGCCGTTGTTGGCGTTGGCAATCTCCTGGAGCTTTGCCAGGTGGGCCATCATCGCGTCGGCCGTGACCTTGTCGTGCAGCGCGCCGGCGAACTTGGCCGCGTCGGGGTTTCCGGTGGCCTGTTGGGCGTTGGTCGACCGATGGAAGCAGCCGGTCGAGAACGCGGTCATGGCGACCACAACGAGCGCCGCCGGGATCGTCGTGCATTTGTTCACCATCGCGCCCCAGGTTAGACGCCGGGAGGAGCGCCCGGGATCAGGACACGGCGGTATCAGACGTAGAGCGCATTGAAAGGCGCAAAGGGAATGTTGCGCACCACAAACCACGCCGCGACCAGCGTCAGCGTCACCACCGCGGCCCAGCGACCGTGCTGCCAGCTCCGGACCCGTCGGCCCACCACCCGTCCATAGGTCCAGGCAAAGTACGCCCAAACCAGCAGCACGACGGCCGCCAGGCCCAACGCGTTGAACCTGACGGCCGCCATGACGTTGCCGTGCATCAGGGAATACAGCATGCGCAGGCTGCCGCACCCCGGACAGTCGATCCCCAACAGCGCCTTGGTGGGACACACCGGCAGCGGACCGTTGGGGGTGATCGGGTCACCCGCCCAGATGGCGGCGCACATCAGCGTCGTGGAAGCGGCCACCACCAGCGGTGCTCCCAGACTCAGTGGCGCCGACCCTTGGCGGGTCACCATGGTCGCGAACCGAGCTCAGAACATCGCGGCGAGCGCCGCGTTGGTGTTCGTGTTGAGCGCGCCGACCGCCATCAGGATGCCGTAGATGATGCCCACGACGACACCGATGACCGCCGACCAGATCACCCATTTCTTGGCGCTGTCGGCGGACGCCTGCGCCTCGGCATAACGGCCCTGCGCCCAGAGACCGTTGACTTGGCTGGACTTGACGATCGCCACGATCCCGAAGGGGAGACAGCAGAACAGGGTCACCAGGATGGACCACACCAAATAGTTATTCGGCGCTTGCCCGGCGGGCTGCTGCGGCGGGTAACCAGGCGGCGGAGGGGGCGGTGCCGGCGGTTGTGTCATGAAATCTCCAGTCCCGAGAAGTTAGCTGGCGTAAAGCGGTGCTTACCATACCCGAGCACAGTCGCGGCGGCACTAGCAATTTGAAAATCTCCCTTCGCCCCGCTGACGTGCTCCACGACCGTTCCCCCGCGTTAAGCCGCCGTTCTTCTGCCGAAGGAATCCGGTCACACCAAAAGGATTGGCCGAAAATGAGTTTCGAAATCGCGCGGGATCTCCCGTTGCGCTGCGGTGTCGAGAAAGATGCCGAGACAGACAATTGCCAGCGGAATGTGTTGCTTTGTCTGGACATATCCCTACGATCCCTACTTAGCGGAAGTATGTTTCTCCGGTGAGCGACGCCGGTCCCACAACCGCATAGGAGTCAGAGGATGTCCTACCTCAGCAACGCGTCGCGGTTCGCCACGGCCGCGGCGCTCGCGTGCGGTTGCGCCTTAGCGGGCACGGCCACCGCGGCCGCGGATCCCGCGAACACCGGTAGCTCGTCGGACATCAACACGCTTGCGGCATCGCTGTCGAAGGGCTACGGGCTGAACAACTGCACCGCCCAGAGCATCACCACCGGCGAACTGGCGTCGCTGACCTGCGGGCAGAGCCCCGATCCGAGCGGCCCGGTCCAGGCCAAGTACATCCTGTTCAACAACGGCGAAAACCTCGTCGGCTCGTTCAAGGCCAGCATCAAAGACGACGTGCTCGGCGCCTGTGGGGACAGCGGCCAATCCCCAACCAGTTGGCACCAGGGCAGCAACAGCGGCAATGCCGGGCAGGTGGCGTGTGGGACGTATCAGAACGCCGCCGAGATCATCTGGACGTCCGACGCCAAGAACATCCTGAGCTACATCCGCGGATCCAACACCGACGCCGCCGCGCTCTACCAGTGGTGGCGCGCCAACGGCTGACTTCGCAATTGGGGGGGAACGGGTTTCGGCATCACCCATCCAACAACCATAGGGAGTCAACGAAAATGTCACACCTCAACACCGCGCTGCGGGCCGTCTCGGCGGCAGCGGTTACCGGCGGTCTGGTCTTCGCGGCAAGCGCCACCGCGGTCGCGGAACCCAACACCGGCACCGCCGCCGACATGAACACGCTGGCGGCCAACCTGTCGAAGGGCTACGGCCTCAACAACTGCAAGTCGCAGGAGTTGACCGAATCCGGTGAACTGGCCGAGCTCCTGTGCGGGCAAAGCCCCGACCCAAGCGGACCCGGCTCCGGCGTCTACGCCCTCTTCTCCAACGGCACCAACTTGGCCTCCGCGTTCAGTTCCACCATCAAGGACGTGTCCCTGGCCGC